>JANONZ010000142.1:0-7935 GCA_031421095.1 Thermomicrobiales bacterium | reverse complement strand
CTGGACACGCGCGAACATGCCGCTCCTGGCCGATCTGGCCCGCGTCTTCCGCGAGACGCGGCCTCTGGCCGGTCGGCGGATCGGGATGTGCCTCCACGTCGAGCACAAGACGGCTGTCCTCGTCGAGGTCCTCCGGGCCGGTGGGGCGGAGGTCGTCATCACAGGCAGTCCCGCGACGACCGACGACGCCATCGCCGCCTTCCTGGCACAGGATCCGGGCGTGAGGATCTACGCTCGGAAGGTGGACACCCTGGCCGACCACTACGGGCATATCGACCGGATCCTCGCCAGCGACCCGGACATGCTCCTCGACAATGGCGCCGATCTCATCGCCGGCACGATCGCCCGTCCCGGCGTTCGAATCGTCGCTGCGACCGAGGAGACGACCACCGGTGGCAACCGCCTGCGCGAGGAGATGCCCGGGCGAGTCCCGTTCCCTGTCATCGTCATCAATGACAGCCCGCTCAAGCTCCTTATCGAGAACGTCTATGGCGTGGGTCCGACGGTTGTCGAGGGGTTCATGCGGGCGACGAACTGCCTCGTCGCGTCGAGCGTCTTCGCAGTCATCGGCTACGGCTCGTGCGGCCGTGGCATCGCTCGAAGCTTGCGGGCGATGGGTGCAGGCGTGATCGTCGTCGAGATGGATACGACCCGGGCGCTCGAGGCGGCGTTTGACGGGATGCGGGTCATGCCGATCGGCCGTGCCCTCGCGGCGGCCACGGCCGTCATCACGGTGACCGGCCGGCCCGGCATCGTCGCTGAGCGTCATTTCCCGCTGCTCCGTGACGGGGTGATGCTCGCGAATGCCGGCCATTTCGGTCTGGAGATCGACGTGCCGGCGCTCGCGGCCGCTTCGTCGTCCGTGACGCAGATCTCGCCGCTCATCGCGGAGTACCTGCTGCCAGGCGACCGGCGCGTCCGGATCCTGGGGCGGGCGGAGATGCTGAACCTCACGGCCGCGACCGGGAACCAGATCCAGGTCATGGATCTGGGATTCGCACTTCAGGCCCATTCGCTCCGGGCCCTGTCCCTGAACCCCGCCGCGTACGCGCATGGGCCGCAGCCTGTCCCCGCGTCGATCAACGACCGGATCGGCCTGGACATGCTCCAGACCCTTGCACTCGTGGAGTTCGACCGGGAATCCGACTACCAGCTCGCATGATCAGGTAAAGGACGCCAGCCGGCACACGTGAGCCGGCTGGCGACCCTCCAGGCGGTCGTCCCGGCGACGCCCCGCCTATTCGATCGGCGTCAGCCAGTGCTCGTATTCGGGCAGTCGGCCACGCACGGCGTCGAAGTAGCGGTCCCGGACCAGGCGGCTGATCGGACCGACCCGACCCGACCCGACCGGCCGATGGTCCACCTCGATGACCGGTGAGATCTGGACGCCTGTGCCGCACAGGAACATCTCGTCGGCGATGTACAGCTCGCTGCGGTCGATGGAACGCGTCTCGACCGGGATCCCCTCGTTGGCCATGAGCTCCATGAGCGCCTTGCGAGTCACGCCCTCGAGCAGGTCGTCGCTGACCGGTGGGGTCAGCGCGACGCCGTCGCGGACCACGAAGACGTTGGCAGCCGAAGCCTCGTTGACATGCCCGTTGGCAGTCAGGACGATCGCCTCATCGAAGCCGTTGAGCTCCGCCTCCGACTTCTGGAACGCCATGTTGACGTAACCGCCGACGATCTTGCCGCGGGCCGGCAACGCCTCGTCCGCGTTGCGCCGCCAGGTCGAGGTCATGACCCGGACGCCGGTGTCGGTGTCGATGTAATTGCCGAACGGGAGGGCCACGATATACAGCTCGTTGTCGAGATCGTGCAGGCGCACGCCGATCGCCCGGGTCGACTTGTAGAAGGACGGACGGATGTACGCGTCCTCGCGGAAGGCGTTGCGTCGGACCGTCTCCACGATGAGTCGGGTCAACTCGTCCACTGGCGGCACGTCCACCATCAGCAGGATCCGGCACGACTGTCGGATCCGTTCGACGTGCTCACGCAACTTCAGGCCGTACAGGCGGCCCTGCTCCGCGTTCCAGTAGGCGCGGATCCCCTCGAACGTCGCCGTCCCGTACATGAAGGCGTGGGTCATGATGCTGACCTTGGCATCGCGCATCGGGACCCAGTCGCCTTCGAAGTAGCAGATCAGGTCCTCGAGCGAGGCGGTGGTCGGGGCATGGTGGGCGCTCGGCGCAAGCGGGGCGTCGGACTTGTCGGTCAGCATGCGGGGAGGCTCCTGCGATTCGGTCGACCCATCATATGCGGGTTGGCTGGCTTCAACCGATGAAGGCGACGACGAGGATGACGATGTCCAGGTCAAGCGGTCACAGCGAGCGCGCTTCCGACACCGACGGCGATGATGGCGAGAATGGCGAGCGAGATCCCGATCATGAGTCGGTCCCCGTCCCGGGCGTACGCGACGGCTGCCACGATGACCCGCGCGATCGGGGCGGCGATGACCACCAGGAGGCCAAGCCACAGGAAGCCGGCCGGGACCAGGGCGGCGAGCTGCGCGCCGACGGCGGCCAGATCCAGCCGCGGACCGCCGGATAGTGGCGAGAGGTCGTCGACGATCATCAGGATCAGCCCGATGACGAGCAGGCTCACGGACACGTACGTGATCGCGATGAGCATCCGCCCGATGAGCCGTTCCGCGGCGAAGGCTCGGGTCGCCTCCCGCCCGTCCGCGCCGGGGCCGATCGACGTGCCGCTCACTTGAACGCCCGAAGGAACATCTGGACGGCTGTGTACAGAAGGACGACGACGAACAGCATCCGGAGCAGGCGAACGTCCACCTTGTGCCCGAGCCGCGACCCGGCGGTCGCCCCGATGAACACCCCGATGGCCGTCGGCCCCGCGACGTACGGATCGATGCCACCCCGGATGAGGTAGATGACCGCGCTGGCCGCGGCCGTGATCCCGATCATGAGGTTGCTGGTGGCCGTCGCGACCCGCAGCGGGACGCCCATCGACAGGTGCATGAGCGGGACCTTGATGATCCCGCCACCGATGCCCAGCAGCGCCGATGCGACACCGGCGAAGATGGCACCGACGATCCCGCGCCCGAGGTTGCGGACGCGGTACCCCTCACCGGACAGCTGCTCGAGGAGCGTCGGGTGGTCGTGGGACGCGAGCGACGGGACCACCGCATCGGCAGCCGGCATCCCGTCGGCGGCGGCCGGTGCCGATGCCGATGCCGATGCCGGCGGACGCCTGCGGAACATCGTGAACGCCACGTACAGGAGCAGACTCGCGAACAGCAGCGACAGGATCTGATCGTCGAGCAGGAAGGCGATCGACCCGCCGACCAACGCCCCGGTCGCGGTGAACAGCTCCAGGGTCATGCCCAACCGCAAGTTGGCGACATGGCGCTCCAGGTAGACCCCTGCGGCGGCGCTGCTCGTCATGATCACGCACACCAGCGAGACCCCGACCGATTCCCGCAGCGGCAGGCCGAAGCCGAAGGTCAGGATCGGCACGATGAGGATCCCGCCACCCAGCCCGAGAAGCGACCCGAAGACCCCAGCCACCGCGCCGCTGGCGACCATCAGCAGACCGACGAACACGTCAGCCGCCGAACGGTCGCGGGACGCTGGTCACCCGCGCCCGACTAGGGGCGAAGGTGCTGCGGCGCGTACGGGAGCAGGGCGACGTGTCGGGCGCGCTTGAGGGCGACCGACAGCTCGCGCTGGTGTCCTGCACAGGTGCCGGTCTTGCGACGCGGCTCGATCTTGGCCCGCTCAGAAAGGTAGCGGCGGAGGCGGTTGACCTCCTTGTAGTCGATCTGGACGGTCTTGTCCGCGCAGAAGGCGCAGACCTTGCGGCGGCGCCGATCGCGGTAGAAATCGTCGCGCTTCTTGGCTCGTACGGGGGGAGGCATATGTCGATCTCCTGGTCAGAAAGGAAGGTCGTCGAGGCCGGCATCGTCGGCAGGTGGACGTGAGCCGCCACCACCACCACCCGAGGAGTGGCCACCGGAGGCGGACGCATCGCTGAAGCTGCCGCCGCCGTCCTCGTCACGGCCCCGGCGCTCCAGGCTGATGACGTTGTCGGAGATCACGTCGAGTGACAGCCGCTTCTCGCCATCCTTGCCCTCGAACTCGCGGGTCTTGAAGCGACCCTCGACGAAGACCTTGTTGCCCTTGCGGAGCTGCTCGGCCGCACGCTCGGCACGATCGCCGAAGACGCTGATCCGATACCAGTCCGTGCCCTCATCGACCCAGCCGCCCTGGCCGTCCGGCTTGCTGTGGCTGACCGCGACACTGAACTGGGTGACGGGTTTGCCGGCCGGCGTGTAGCGCATCTCCGGGTCACGCCCCAGATTGCCGATGAGCATGATCTTGCAGAATGCCATCGCGAGCCTCCCGTCAGTCGATGGCGGCCGGAGCCGCCTCGCTCTCGGATTCGTCGATGAACTCGCCGCCTTCGCGGTCGTCGTCATCCTCGTCGAGGCCCGAGGGCAGGTCGCCGCCCTCGTCGAGCTCTTCCGCATCGCTGCCGTCCGGGCGAGCCGTCCTGGCGGGTCGCTCCACGCGGGTGACAAGATGGCGGATGACCTCCTCCGTGATGAGGAGTGTGTGCTCCAACTCGATCAGCGCTTCCGGCGGCGACTCGAACAGGATGATGTGGTACGAGCCCTCTCGATGACGATCGATCGGGTAGGCCAGCCGACGGCGACCCCACGGGGCCACCTTGACGATCTGGCCGCCGGCCGCAACGACCTGGCGGGTGGTACGGTCGACGACGGCCTGGCTCTTGTCGTCCGCCACGTCCGGGCGGATGATGAGCATGAGTTCGTAGCGGCGCATACGCGCGTCACTCCTTCCAATGGGGATGCCCCGCTGACGGATGACCGACACGGAGCGGAAAGGATCAGAGCGCGCAGTCTAGCACGAAGCCAGCGTGGATCCCGACGCCGGGCCCGCGTTGTATCCTCCTAGGCGAAACTGACCCCCGATGGCCAGCTGGCCAGATTCACCGTGGAGGCGTCGTGCCCGCCAGTAGCATCCTTATTTTGGACTCGGATCCCGAGGCCGGCGCGGCCATCGCAGCCATCCTGTCGGTGGCCGGCTACACGATCACCTTGACCGCCGACGCGGACGAGGCGTTCGCCAGGGCCGCCGAGCACCAACTCGTCATCATCGACATGGCGACGGGTCCGCGGTCCGCCGTCGACATCTGCCGTGAGATCCGGGCGACGCCGGCCATGGCGGCGGTCCCGGTCCTGTGCGTCAGTGCAAGCGACAATGTCGAGGAGCGGATCCAGTTCCTGGAGGCGGGCGCTGACGACGTCATCACCCGCCCGATCGATGCCCGCGAACTGGAGGCCCGGATCGAGGCGCTGCAGATCCGCTTCCATCGCTCCAGAGACCTCACTCCAGTCGCGTCGGCGGACGGTCCATCCCTGGGCCGGGCGCGGCGAACTGTAGCGGTGTACAGCCCCAAGGGCGGCGTCGGGACGACCACCATCGCTGTGAACGTCGCCATCGCCGCGGTCGCGCGCCGACCTGACCGGGTCGTCCTGGTGGACATGGCGCGGCAGTTCGGTGGCATTGCCACTCACCTCAACCTCGATCCCAGACAGACCCTGGCGGATGTCGTCCGTGATCAAGCCGCACTGCGCGAGCCTGAACTCCTGCGCACCTATTCGATGCGTCACGACAGCGGCCTCCACGTGCTGGCGGCACCGGCGGCGCCCGAGTCGGCGGAGACGATCACGCCCGCGCACGTCGCGCAGGTCCTGTCGACCCTGCTGCAGAGCTACGACCTCGTGGTCGTGGACGCCGGTTCGACACTCGATGAGCGGGTCCTGACCATCTTCGAAGCCGCCGAAAGCGTCATCCTGCCGGTCTACCCGGAGATGGCCGCGCTCAACTCCATGCATGCGCTGCTCGAATACCTGGCGGAAGCCGGTTCGGTCGGCATGAAGTCGACCTTCGTCCTCAACAACGTCTTCGCCCGCGACATCCTCAAGCTTCGTGATGTCGAGAGCGGCCTGGGGGCGAAGGTCGCCTTCGAGTTGCCGTACGACCCCTTCCTGTACCTCAAAGCCGTGAACGAAGGGGTCCCGATCGTCCTGGGGGCGCCGCGGTCCGCACCGGCCGAGCGCCTGGTGCGGTTGAGCGCCAGCGTCTTCGGTGAGGACGGCCACGCTGTCCCGGTCGAGGCAACCGAGAAGAAGGGCGGCGGGCTCTTCCGTCGCCGGCACTGAGGCGGCGGCCGACCACGGAGGGCGCCCTGACGGGCGCGGGCCCTCCCGCGGGAACGAATGCCCGGCCAGCCCGCCCGTTCCCCCGGGGAACACTTTTCGAATGAGTCCCTCGTGGGGCATCGCCCAGACTGTCATGGACTGCAGTCTGGGGATCGGACCACGAGGCGTTCATCGCGATTCCGTTCCCGGGCGGAACATCGGCCCGGCCCGGGTCCCGGGGCGCCGCCATGGAGGCCGAACGGCGCCCAGATCACCCCGGGCGCCGCGACCCTTGCCTCAGGGCTTGACGGCTTCCCAGTTCTCGTAGACGCCATTCGCGTCGCCGGGCGCCTGGTCGTTCTTGAAGAAGTACAGCGGCAGGCCGTTGTAGGTGACCTGCAGCGTTCCGTCGTCGCGAGTGATCGTGCCGAGCTTGCCGGTGACGCCCGACCCGCCCGATGGCGTGGCGCCGGCGGGCACGCTGAGTGCAGGCCAGGTCACGAGACACCCGCCACTGCACACACTCGTGCCACTGTCCTTCACGTCCTTGGTGAAGATGTAGACCGTCAGGCCGGTCTTGCCATCGACGAGCACCGTACCGATCGCCCCGACCGACTTGGCTTCCACCGTGACACCGCCTGCCGCTGAGGCGGGCGCCGCAGCCGAAGGCGCGGCGGAAGGTGCCGCAGAAGCGGCAGGCGGCGCGGTCGCCGCGGGCGCGGTCGAGCTGCAACCCGCGACGCCAGCGGTCATCAACGCGAAGATGGCGGTTCCCAGGATCCTCGAGCGCATAGGTATCACCTCGCTGCGGATGGTCGTCGGCCGCATCCACATGCCGACAATCGGTCATACGCCGGCAGACAGCCCCCGGTTTCGCAGGGTCGGGAGTGGATCAGGGCGAGGTCGCACGCCCCCATCGATGGTGCCAGAGCAGGGATTTGAACCCTGACGCCCTTGCGGGCCGCGGATTTTAAGTCCGCTGCGTCTGCCGATTCCGCCACTCCGGCCGGCGCAAAGCGTACCGCGCGCACCCATGGCGAGGTTCACACGTGCCACCCCATCCGATCACGGCCTGTTCAAGCCACCGTCCGGACCGCCTGGCGCTCTCGCTTCGCTCGCGTCACCATGTGGGAATGAGCTCGAGACTACCGTCCCTGGGTCCTCGCGGCGAAGGCTGGGTCGTCGCGCAATTCGTCTTGTTCCTGGCTATCGGCGCGCTCGGGATGTTCGACCTCCAGCGTCATGGTTGGGCGAACCCCCAGGGGCTGCCGGCCGTCGCGTTGGGGCTTGCCCAGATAGTCGCCGGGGCATACATCTCAGCCCGCGGAGTCTTGGATCTGCGCCCAAGCCTGAGTCCCTTCCCTCGACCGCTCGATGGGGCGCCACTCATCGACACGGGCGCGTATCGCCTGATCCGCCACCCGATCTACGCAGGACTCGTGCTCGTCGCACTCGGCTGGGGTGTCGCCACAGGGTCCCTGGCCGCGATCCTTGGAGCGGGATCGCTCTTCCTCCTGTTCGACGGCAAGTCTCGACGCGAGGAAGCGTGGCTGGTCAGCGCCCACCCCGGATACGCCGCATACAAGCGCCGGACCAGGCGCTTCATCCCGTGGATCTACTGACGGCTACGGCAGATCGACTTCGAACGAGACTGTCGGTGGCTCCGGGATCTTGTGCTGGCGCTTGATGCACTCGAGGCCAGAAAAGCCACTCGGCAAGACGACGAGATTCCAGGCACCTGGGTGGGCGGC
>JANONZ010000141.1:0-2997 GCA_031421095.1 Thermomicrobiales bacterium | reverse complement strand
GCGCATCTGAGGATCGAGCATGCGGATCGGGATCGTCCTGCCTATCGCCGAGGAGGATGGCGAGTCTGATATCCCGTCCTACGCGTTGATCCGGGAGATGGCGGTCGGGGCTGAGGCGGCGGGCTTCGACTCGATCTGGGTCTACGATCACCTGCTCTTTCGGTTCGATGGGCGGACCACCGGGATCCACGAGTGCTGGACGATCCTGTCGGCGATCGCGGAGGCGACGAAGAGGGCGGAGCTTGGCGCGCTTGTCATGTGCACCGGTTTCCGCAGTGCCGGGCTGCTGGCCAAGATGGCCGCGACACTCGATCACGTCAGTGGGGGGCGCCTCATCCTGGGCGTAGGTTCCGGCTGGCACGATCCGGAGTACGAGGCGTTCGGCTACCCGACGGACCACAAGGTGAGCCGGTTCGAGGAGTCGCTGGCGGTCATCACGTCGCTCATCCGCGACGGCGAGGTGACGCTGGAAGGTCGCTATATGACGGCGCGCGACGCGGTCCTGCGCCCGCCGGCCCGACCGGATCTGCCGATCCTCGTCGCGGCGGAAGGCCCGCGCATGCTGGAGTTGACGGCCCGCCATGCCGATGCCTGGAACCTCGCCTGGTTCGGGCTGCCGGATGAGCGTCTGGCCCGCGTCCGCGGGGAGCTGACGGAGGCCTGCGAGCGCGTGGGGCGCGACCCGGCCACCCTGGGCATCACGGTCGGGATCACCGTCCGTTACCCCGAACTGGCGTTCGGGACGACCGACGCGAAGGCGAACACGAGCCCGGCCCTGAGCGGCACGCCGGACGAGATCGCGGCCGGACTGGCGGCCCACGCGGCGGCCGGCGCCGATCACTTGATCGCGGCCCTCGAGCCTGCCACGCCCGCTACGTTGACGGCCTTCGCCCAGGCTGTCGCCCGCTATCGAGCCGCTGCAGCGCGTTGATTCAGGCACCCGCCGCGAGAGCGTGGCCGATATCCAGCGGGCAGCGCCGCGGGTCGACACGCCGCGGGTTGGTGCGCGACGGCATCGGCCAGCCATGCTAAAGTCGCCCAGACGTGCGACGCACAAGTGTCGTCGCGAGCGTGGCGCTCATCGCCCTGCTTGCCACGGTCGCCGTCCCTGGTCCAGTCGGCTCGCGGGCCCCCAGCCCCGATGCTTCGTTGGATCCCAGCCTCTTCAAGCGTGTCGAGGCTGCGGCGCTTTCGCGCGGGACGGTGATGACGATCCAGCCCCAGGACCCAGGGGCCCGGTCCGCCGGAACCCTGGACGAGGGTTCGACCTTGGTCGAGCCAGGCCCGCGAAACGAGCCACGAGTGGCTCCGACTCGTGATGCCCAGCGCACCCCGATCGCCGGCGCCGAGGATAAGAATCCCTGGCGGACTGATTTCAATATCTCCTGGTACGGCCCGGGCTTCTACGGCAAGCGGACAGCCTGCGGCTACGCCATGACGACGGGTCTCGTGGGGGTGGCCCACAGGACCCTGCCGTGCGGAACGAGGGTCACGTTCCGGAACCCGTCGAACGGACGGCTCGTGATCATGCCGGTCGTCGATCGCGGCCCGTACGTGACCGGCCGCCATTTCGATCTCACCGGTGGCGCGTGCCTCAAGCTCGGCCACTGCTACACCGGCAGTATCCAGTGGAAATACGCCTTCGACGGTTGACCCGGACCACGCGGCGACCACGCGGCGGTCAAGCCGTGATCACGCGTCTGGCTCGAAGCGTGCCGTGAAGTGGCGCAGGGCCGACGGCTGGGGCTCGACGATCCGGTAGCCGCGCAGATCCGTGGCATGGGCGGCGACCGCGCTGACCACCTCGATGACGTAATCGATGTGACTCTGCGTGTACGTCCGGCGGGGGATCGCCAGCCGGACCAGGTCCATCGCCGCGGGCGATTCGGTGCCGTCGGGATGGCGCCCGAACATGACGGTGCCGATCTCGCAGCCGCGGATGCCGCCCTCGACGTACAACGCCACGGCCAGCGCCTGGCCCGGGTACGCGAGGGGCGGGATGTGCGGCAGCAACGCCCGGGCGTCCAGGTAGATCGCGTGTCCGCCGAACGGCTTGACGAGCGGGACGCCCACGGCATCCAGCGCCTCGCCGAGATACGCCGTGGACCGGATCCGGTAGTGGAGGTAATCGTCCTGGACGACCTCGCGGAGGCCCTGCGCGATGGCCTCCAGATCGCGACCCGCGAGACCGCCGTAGGTCGGGAAACCCTCGGTCAGGATGAGCAGGTTGCGACAAGTCTCGGCCAGCGCGTCGTCGTCCATCGCCAGCCAGCCGCCGATATTGGAAAGGCCGTCCTTCTTGGCGCTCATGGTCATCCCATCAGCCAGCGCCGCCATGTCGCGGACGATGTCCGGGATCGATCGAGCGGCCTGCCCCGGCTCGCGCGTCTTGATGAACCAGGCGTTCTCGGCGAAGCGGCACGCGTCCAGAAAGAGCGGTTTGGCGTACCGGTCGCAGACGGTCCGCACGGCTCGCAGGTTCGCAAGCGAGACCGGCTGGCCGCCGCCCGAATTGTTCGTCACGGTCACGAATACGACCGGTACGTCTGCGCTGCGCGAAGCAAGCAAGGCCTCGAGAGCATCGATGTCGACGTTGCCCTTGAACGGATGGAGCGCCGCCGGATCCCGGCCTTCGGCGATCACGAGGTCGACGGCCTCCGCGCCGGTCGCCTCGATGTTCGCGCGGGTCGTGTCGAAGTGGGTGTTGTTCGGGATGACCTTGCCGGGACCGCCGATGACCGAGAACAGGATCTTCTCGGCGGCCCGACCCTGGTGCGTCGGGATGACGTGCCGGAACGGCCACAGCTCGGTGACGGCTTCGAGGAACGCAAACCACGACGGCGAGCCGGCGTACGACTCGTCGCCGTGCTGGATGGCGGCCCATTGGTCGCGGCTCATCGCCCCGGTGCCCGAGTCGGTCAGGAGGTCGATGAGGACGTCCTCGGCATGCAGCGCGAAGAGGTTCCAGCCGGCAGCCTCCACGGCGGCGGCACGCTC
>JANONZ010000140.1:0-2323 GCA_031421095.1 Thermomicrobiales bacterium | reverse complement strand
TCGGCTTCTGGCTCGTGGAGGCCGAGTCGAGGTAGACAAGCGGGTGCCCATTGATCTGCTGGGCGAGGATCGGGAAGTCGGCGCGCAACGCGACCGGATCGAGGGCGCCGGCAAGCGCGGCTCCGGTCGTCGCGGTCGTCTCGATGGCCATCGCGCGTGGCCCGCCTTAGCGGGCGGCCTCCACCGGTTCGTGCTCCAGCTCTGGGCCCCTGGGCATCCGGAGCGCCTCGTCCGGCAGATCCGGGGACAAGCCGGCCTCGCGTAGGATCGGGCCGTAGCCTTCGTCCTCGAGGCGCAGCGCCAGGTCCTTGCCACCGCTCTTGACGATCCGGCCCTGGGCAAGGACGTGGACGACGTCCGGCGTGATGTAGTTGAGCAGGCGCTGGTAGTGGGTGATCAGCAGGATGCCCAGATTCGGGCTGAGCATGGCGTTGACGCCCTCGGCGACGATGCGCAAGGCGTCGATGTCCAGGCCGGAATCCGTCTCGTCCAGGATCGCCATCTCCGGCTCCAGGACGGCCATCTGGAGCATCTCCAGGCGCTTCTTCTCGCCGCCCGAGAAGCCGTCGTTGACGTAGCGACTGGCGAAGCCCTCATCCATCCGAAGGAGTGCCATCTTCTCGCGCATCTTGTTGCGGAAGTCGCGCATGGAGACGCCGCCCTTGATCGCGTCGGTCGGGTCGATGTCGGGGTTCTTGTCGATGCCCTGGAGCCTGGCATTCAGGGCAGAGCGGATGAAGCTCGCGACACTCAGGCCGGGGATCGCGGTCGGGTACTGGAAGGCGAGGAACAGGCCCAGGCGCGAGCGCTTGTCCGCCGACAACTTCAGCAGGTCCCGACCCTTCCAGATGACCTCGCCGCCCTTGACGATGTAGGCCGGGTGGCCCATCAGCGCGTAGGCGAGGGTGGTCTTGCCGGAGCCGTTGGGGCCCATCATGGCGTGGACTTCGCCCTTGCCGATGGTCAGGTCGATCCCTTGCAGGATCTCGTGATCCGGGCTGGCAGCGGGGGCGACACGCAAGCCGCGGATGACGAGGTGCTGGTCTGTGGCGGACGGGTCGATCACGAGTGGGTCAGGGCTCCCTGGCGTGGTGTGGGTTGGTTGGGGATCGCGGGCACGCGCGGCGGCACAAGATCCGCCAGGGTCATCGAGTCGAGCGCTCCGGCGACCGCATCGCGGACGCGGACCCACAGGACGTTGACGGTGCAGCGGGCCGAGCGATCGCACAACGTCGCGTGCTCGGGGTCATCGCTCGCGCAGAGCATCGGGGCGATGGGCCCCTCGAGCGCACGCAACACCTCGCTCATCCGGATCGTTTCGGGCGGACGGGCGAGCTCGTAACCGCCGTGCGCGCCGCGCGTACTCGTCACAAGGCCGATCTCGCGCAGGCCCACGACGAGCTGCTCCAGGTAGGCGCGCGGGAGGTCCTCCTCCGCGGCGATCTCGGCGAGGCTGGCCGGCCCCGTGCCGTAGTGCCGGCCGAGCTGGACCATCAGGCGAACGCCGTACTCACCTTTCGTCGAGAACGCGATGGCGCCGCTGCCGTGGAAGGAGGGGCGTGCCGGCGTCGGTCGTGTCGTGACAGTCAGGGGAGTGGTCCTCGATATCCGAGTGATTTCGTCGGGATTAGTGTAGGAGGCACCCGCCCGAACCGTCAATCGGCGGTGGGCGTGGCTGTGCGGGTGGCACGGCATCCGCTCACGCCAGCTCCTCGTCGGCCAGATTCGGGGCCAGCCAGCGCTCCGCCTCGGCGAGCGGGACGCCCTTCCGGGCAGCATAGTCGGCCAGCTGGTCGCGACCGATCCGGCCCACCCCGAAGTAGTGGCTGGCCGGGTTCCAGAGGTAGTACCCGCTGACCGCCGCGCCCGGCCACATCGCGAACGATTCGGTCAACCGGATGCCGGCCCGCGACTCCGCCTCGAGCAGCTCGAAGAGCGTCCCCTTCTCCGTGTGGTCCGGGCAGGCCGGATAGCCCGGAGCGGGCCGGATGCCCTGATAGCGCTCGGCGATCAGATCCTTGTTCGAGAGGGCCTCGTCGGGTGCGTAACCCCACAGCTCGCGACGGACGCGTTCGTGGAGCCGCTCGGCGAAGGCTTCGGCCAGCCGGTCGGCCAGGGCCTTGGCGAGGATCGCCGAATAATCGTCGTTGGCCGCCTCGAACTCAGCGACGATCTCCTCGAGGCCATGCCCGGTCGTGACCGCGAAGGCGCCGATGAAGTCGGCCAGGCCGGTCTCGGTCGGGGCGACGAAGTCGGCCAGGGCGACGTTCGGGCGGCCCTCGGGCTTGGCCATCTGCTGGCGGAGCGTCCGGAACGTCGCCAG
>JANONZ010000139.1:0-1673 GCA_031421095.1 Thermomicrobiales bacterium | reverse complement strand
ACGTAGCCCTGGACCTCGGCCAGGGCGATCGATCCTTCCGCGAGTGAGCCGTCGGCGTGCCGGATCGCATCGCCGGAGTCCTTCCAGCCCTGGTTCAGCAGGCCGCGCGGCGAGCGCCGTCGATACTCGACGAAGCCGTCCTCATCGAGATCGCCGGAGGCGTCGATCCAGTCGTTCGCGGCCAGTGCGTTGGGCCACAGCCGGTCGACCAGCTCGTCGTCACCGGTCCAGGCATGCGTCTCGGCGAGCAGGATGAGCCAGAGCGGGGTCGAATCGATGCTGCCGTAGTAGGGATCGTGTGGCGTCTCACCGGCTCCGGCCATCTCCCCGGTCCGGAGCTCGTGCAGGATCTTGCCGGGTTCCGCGTCGCGCCACGGGTCGTCCCGCACCGCCTGCCTGCGGGCGAGGACCTCGAGAGTCATGATCGCGTTGGCCGGCTGGAACGCGACCGTCTCCAGCGCCGCGATGATCGTGTCGCGACCGAACAGCGTGGTGAACCACGGGATGCCGGCGGCCAGATAGTGCTCCCCGACGTCGGGGCCCTCGTTGCGCAGCATGCGAAGGTCCGCCAGCGAGCGATCGATCGTGCGGTCGAGCAGTTCGTGATCGGAGCTGATGGTCGTGGTCGGCGGCCAGTCGGCCGGCGGGCTGACCGTCGTGGACGCCGGTCGACGGTTCGGCGGCGGCAGGGGCGCGACCGCCGGGGCCGTGGGTGCCGGCCGGAGGGCCTCGCTCGTCGTCACGACCGACCAGCCGACGTTCATCCGGCCGCCCGGCTCCAGCGAGGTCGACCAGGACGCGACGACAGACGCGCCCGACCAGGCGTCCGGATCATCGGCCGCATCCAGCGAGGCATCCTCAGCGACGACGGTGGTCGTCCGGCGGACCCCATCGAGCCCGTCATAGCTGAAGACCGCGCGACCGGGCTCGATCTCGATCGGGCGGAGCTGTCCACGCGCAGCTCGGGGATAGCCGCGGACCTCGAAGATGTCGGCCATATCGACACCCAGACCGAGTTCCACCGTCAGATCCTCGACACGGCTGGAGTGGTTGACGATCGTCAGGCGTTCGCGGAGCTCGCCGTCGATACGCCGGGAACGGGTGATGCTGAGGGAGGACCGGGCAAGGGTCGAGGAGATGGCCAGCTTGTCGTCCGGATTGCGGCGGAGCTCCGGGTTGGTCAGCTGGATGGTGTCGCCATGCTCGGTCGCATACGGCCCGCGCAGGAGGATCGGCACCGTTCCGTTGACGCGCACGACCGCGGTCGAGAGGACCCGACTATCGAGGGCGTACAGACCCAGGCCGCGAGCGTCGACGTGGACGTCGCCCCGCCCATCGGTGAGCAGATAGAGATTGGCCTGCTTCGCCACCTCGACGCCACCGAGATCGGTGGCCGGGATGATCCTTGGCGCAGGCGGGTCGATGGTCCGCGGATGGGACGGCACGGGCATGAGGCGATCTCCCTGTCGGCTACCGCCCCATTCTGGCGGGCTGTGCTCGCACGTGTCACGGGACTGTAAGTCGGATGGCCGTGGCGCGCGCCTGGGCGCCTGGCGATGCCGATGCACGGCGGTTGGCAGGCGCTGGCCATCCGACGTAAGGTTTCGACTGGTCGTGTTAGGAGAACCGAGTGCCCGTCCGTCGTCAGCCAGCTCGGACGCCGAGCCATGGCC
>JANONZ010000138.1:0-11892 GCA_031421095.1 Thermomicrobiales bacterium | reverse complement strand
GGACCGTGACGCCGATAAGCCGCAGCTAAGCGCGCTTCGCTAGAGTCGGCCTCGACGTCTCGCCGCGTCGGAGTGCCCCCAACGTGGCGAGACGTCCGTGATTCCCGGGTCCCGCCTGACCGCCCGCCGGAGAGGTCGATGCGTGGATCCAACCGCGGTGCCATGGCGTGTGCTCGAAGACCCGGTTGCGGGTGGGCCCGAGCCGTCCCCGTCCAGGGAACCCAGCACGTCGAAGTCCCTGCCGAGGTCGGCGCTTTTCGCCGGCGGAGCCTCCGTCGCGCTGGCACTCGCTGCGTTCGCGCTGGCCTTCGGGACGAGTTCGTCGGGCATCGTCGAACTTGATGGAGGCGCGCCGATCGGCGCGAGCGGCTCAGCCGGCGCAAGCTCGAACCCGTTCGAGGGCGCCGGTGGCAGTGGCGGCCGAGAGCTCGTCGTCGAGATCGTCGGTGCGGTGGACCATCCAGGCGTCTTCCGGTTGCCGCCGGCATCACGTATCGGCGATCTGGTCGCGGCCGCCGGTGGGTACGGACCGCGTGTGGACACGGCCCGCGCTGAGCGGGAGCTGAACCTCGCCGCACCCCTTCATGACGGCGACCAGGTGCGGGTTCCGTCGCGCGACGATGCGGCGAAACCGGCACCGACCGGCAAGGCTGGCGGATCGACTGGCGGATCGACTGGCAGTTCGTCCGGCGGCGGGGCGGCGGCACCCGCCGGTGGCGCACCGGTCGACCTGAATCGTGCGACGGCGGCGGAGCTCGACGCCTTGCCCGGTATCGGACCGGTCACTGCGGCCAGGATCCTCGCCGCAAGAGACGAACAGCCGTTCGCAACGACACAGGACCTGCGGACGCGAAAACTGGTCGGCCAGAAGACGTTCGACCACCTCAAGGACCTTGTCATGGTGCCCTGAGATGGGTCGCAGCAGCCGGCTCGCCATCGGTTCGATCGCGGCTGCTCTGGCGGCCGGTCAGGTCGCCACCAGTCACCTCGCGGCCGCGATCGCGCTTGCGATGGCGGTGCTTCTGCTGGTCCGCGAGGTACGACCCAGGTCGCAGGCCATGTCGCTCTGGCCGGTCGTCTTCGGCGCCAGTCTGATCGCCGTCCGCCTGGCGCTGATGCCCGCGGACCTCGCTCTCACTGCTCCGCCAGGCGAGGCCGGGCCCTGGACGCTCGTCGTGGAATCTGCCGGTTCGCCGCGCGACGGCCAGCAGACCGGCACGTTGGCAACGCCCGTCGGGATAGCGCCGTCCTTTCGAGTGGCGGCCACGCTGCCTCGGTACCCGATCGTGGTGCCGGGCGATCGCGTCGTTGTGGAGGGGGCCATCCGCCCGCGCCCCGACTCCCCGTACGGGACATACCTCGAGCGGATCGGGGCGGTGGGGACCCTCACGTCACGCAGCCTCGCTGTCGAGCCGGGACCGGCCGACCTCCGGCGCCGCCTCGAGGACCTCCGGCGAGGCGCCGCCGAGGTGCTGGCCCAGGTCCTGCCGGAACCCGAGGCAGGCCTCGCCGCGGGGATCCTCATCGGGCTTCGCGACCGCGTCGACCGTGACCTTGCGGCCGCGTTCACGACGGCCGGCGTGAGTCATGTGGTGGCCATCTCCGGCTGGAATATCGCCATCGTGGCAGCGGCGATCGCGGCGATGACCGGGCGGCTTGGGCGGCGCCGCCGGTCGGTGGTGACGATCATGGCGATCGTCGCCTACGTCGCCTTCGCGGGCGCATCGGCGTCGGTCGTACGGGCCGCCCTCATGGCCGGTGTCGTGTTGCTCGCCCGTGAGAGCGGCCGGGCCGGCCGGGCCACAGCCGCGCTGGGCTGGGCCGCGACCCTCCTGCTCGTCGCGGACCCGAAGCTCATCGGGGATGCCGGGTTCCAACTCTCCTCGCTGGCGACGGCCGGTTTGATCGCGTGGGCGACACCTCTCACCGGCTGGATCGAGACGTTGGGCCGCGGCCGACTCCCCCACTGGCTCGCCGAGAGCCTCGGGGTCTCACTGGCCGCCCAGGCCGCAACGCTGCCGATCATCCTGGTCTCGTTCGGCCGCCTGGCGCTGTTGTCGCCGCTGGTCAACCTGCTGGTCGTCCCGCTCGTGGCGCCCGCGATGGCCGTCGGCCTGCTCGCGCTTGTCGCCGGGTGCATCGTGGTCGCCGGGGGCCCACCGGTGCTCGGGGCTGTGCTCGCGGCACCGGGCTGGGTGATCCTGCGGCTCCTCGTCGCCATCGTTGAGGCCGCTGCGGCCCTGCCGTTTGCGACCGTCATGCTGGAGCCACCTGTCGATGCGGTCGCGGCGATCGGCTCGGTCGTGGCCCTCATCGCGCTGGTTCGCTGGCGGAAGCGACGACGCGAGCCGGCCGGTACGACGCCCAGGCCCGGCGCGAGTGCGGCCACTGCCACGGGCCTCCGTGACGACGCTGGCGCCCCGGCCCGCGGCCACGCCAACGCCCGTGCCCGGGCCCATGCTCAGCCCGGGCGACTCGCGCGACGCGCCGCCATCGTGGCCCTCCTCGTCAGTGTCGCCGTGGCAGGTGCCGTTGTCGTGGTCAGGCCCACGGCGGTCGCAAGGGTGACGATCCTCGACGTCGGCCAGGGCGATGCCATCCTCATCGAGGGCGCGCGCGGCGGGCGACTCCTCGTGGATGGCGGTCCGGATCCCGACCGGCTGCTGGTCGCACTCGATCGCCGCATCCCGCCATGGGATCGCCGGATCGATGCCGTGATCCTCTCGCATCCGCACGAGGATCACGTCGCGGGGCTCGCCCTCCTCCTGCAGCGCTATGACGTCGCGCGCGTCTTCGAAACCGGTATGCGCGGCCCGGGCCCTGGCTACGCTGCCTGGTTGGGGGAACTCGCTCGACCCAACGGCCCGATCCGACTCGGCCTGGCCGCAGGCGATCGCCTGTCCGTGGATGAGATCGGATTGCGTGTGCTGTGGCCGATCCGCGGCCAGGTCCCGACGGTGCCACCGGACGGTGGGAGCGGCATCAACAACGTCTCCGTTGTGCTGCTCGGCCAGGTCGGGTCGCGACGCTTCCTGCTCATGGGAGACGTGGAGCAGGAGATCGATCCGAGCCTGCTGGTCGACGACCTTCCACACGTGGACCTGCTGAAGGTGGCGCACCACGGGAGCCGGACCGCGACGACCGCGACATTCGTCGAGGCAGTCCGTCCGCGCGTGGCGGTGGCCTCGGCCGGGGCCGGCAACCCGTACGGCCATCCGACGCGGGCGACGATGGACCGACTGGCCGCGGCCGGCGCGCGAGTCCTTCGCACGGATCGAGACGGGACCGTGGTCGCCACGTTCCAGGCAGACAGGATGAGCGTCCGGACCGAGGGCGGGCGGGCGGTCACCAGCCCGGCGGCTCGCGTGGCCGCAAGGTCTGATGCGACGGTCGGGGCGCGGTTCCGATGTGCGATCCCGGTGACAGCGCTGGTGCCGGAGCGCGAACCGTCCCCGCCCGCGAGTGCCCAGGGACCGGATCCCGGCACCGACCGGACCGTCGGGTACCATCGGAGCGATGACGGTGCCTGGGCGCGTGGACGCGGCCTCCCTCCTGCTCTCCCTCGATCCCCCGGACTGGTTCGTGCGGCACGCGCGCGCCGTGGCCGAGGTGGCCGCCTGGCTGGCCGCGCGCATCGCGGCGCGGGGTGTGACCGTGGACCGGCCGCTCGTGGAAGCCGCGGCCCTGCTTCACGACATCGACAAGCTCCTGCCCGCGAGCGATCCGGCCCGCGCGCTCCCCCACGGCGAGGGGTCCGCAGCGTGGCTGACCGGGGCCGGCCATCCGGAACTGGCGCGGGCGGTGGCAAACCACCCGGTGACCCGCCTCCTGGACGGTGAGCGCTACCGGCGCTGGGCGGCGTTCGCGTCGCGAGAGGAGCGGCTCGTCACCTACGCGGACAAACGGGCGGGCCAACGCCTCGAGTCGGTGGAGACGCGATTCGCCTCCTGGCGCCGGCGCTATCCACGGGTCGGGCTGGTCGAGGGCGGTGGGACCGGCTGGAGCGAGACGGAGATGCGTGCCGCGCTGGTCCGGGCGGAGCGCCTTGAGGCCGACGTCTGTCGGGCAGCGGGCGTCGTCCCCTCCGAAGTCCGTCGTATCGCCTGGACGGGCCCAGCCCTGCGTACCGCTCGCCTGATCGCGCCCAACGGCGCACGCCGGACGGCACTGCGATGACCGTCGCTCCCCTCGCCTACTACTGGGGCGACGACGAACTGTCCGCAGCACGGGCGATCGACCGGTTTGCGGTAGCGCTTGCCGCCGACGCCGGCGGGCCCATGGAGCGCTGGGACGTGCGCGGTGAGCGGAACGCGGCCGCGGACGTCCTCGCGAAACTGCACGAACGGGTCGCCACACCGGTCATGTTCGGTGGCGGGACGCTGGCTGTCGTGTCGAACGCCGGGCCGCTCCTGGTCAAGGGCGAACACCGCGATGCGTTCCTCGCGCTGGTCGGCCTTGTCGCGCCCGGCAACGCGTTGGCCATCCTCGACGCCAGTCCATCTGGCGCCAAGGGACCATCGCAGAAGCGCCTGGCCGACGCCGTAGCAGCGGCTGGGGGCACCGTCCGGGAGTTCAAGGCGCCACGTGCCGGAGCCCTCGCCGGCTGGGTCGAGGCGGAGGCACGCGAGCGAGGCCTCATGCTCAGCACGGGCGTCGCCAGGCTGATCGCGGAGCGTATCGGTGGATTCGTGCAGGAAGCCGACGCCGAGCGGCGCCACCAGACCCGCAACGCCTCCATGGAGCTCGACAAGCTCGCGCTCTACCGCGGAGGTGCACCGGTCGGACTCGACGACGTCCGGGCTCTTGTCGCCGAGGCCGTCCCGGGCTCCGTCTGGGCCTTCACGGACGCCGTCGCGGAACGCCGCCTGGAGTCGGCGATGGAGCTTCTGGATCGGCTTCTGGGGACGACCCCTGAGCCGGTCCTCCTCGCGGTCCTCCACCGGCGCATCCGCGAGCTGCTGGAACTCGGCGATCGGCTCGCGGCGGGCGAACGGCTGCCGGCTGCAGCCAAAGCGATGAACATCGCCAGCGAATTCCGGATGCGGACGCTGAGTGGCCAGACCAGGGCCTGGACGACGGGGGGGCTCATCGCGGCGCTGGATGGACTCGTCGAACTGGATGCGATGGTCAAGGGTGCGCCGGGTTTCGAACAGGACGAGGCGCAGCGACGCCTGGCGTTCAGCTTGTGGGTGATGGACCATGTCGGACGCGACCGACGGCGGACGGCCTGACCGTCAGTCGGCCGAGGACCAGGCCTGCTCCTGGACGACGAGGTCGCTCTCGATCGCGAACACGCACCGGCCCTCGCCCAGATCGAGCAACTCGATCAGGTCGGGGTCGACGTAGAGTTGGGCACAGTCCTCGCACAATCCGCCGGGGACCCCGAAGCACAATCGCTCGCTCCGATCCGGCAGACGGAAGGTCGTGTCGAAACGGGTCGTGATGAGCCGGTGGTTGCAAACAGGGCATCGTTCTCGGACGGCGGGCATGCCCCGATGC
Source organism: Thermomicrobiales bacterium (assembly GCA_031421095.1). Lineage (GTDB taxonomy): Bacteria > Chloroflexota > Limnocylindria > Limnocylindrales > CSP1-4 > SPCO01. The sequence continues at coordinate 6,393 of JANONZ010000138.1, read as the reverse complement.
TAGGAGCCGTCATGCATCGGGCGACATGGCCTGAAAGTACCCAGTTCTCGCGTTCGCCTACTGGACGCTGAGGATCGTACGCGCCTCGGACCAGTGCTTTTCAAGCCCGTAATAGTCACGCTCGGGCGGTGTGAAGATGTGGACGATGACGGAGCCGAAGTCAACGAGGACCCAGTGCGAGGCCGCGGTCCCTTCGCGGCCGATCGCCTTGGTCCGCTCGTCGCGCAGGCCACCGATGATGCCGTTCGCGATCGCCTCGAGTTGCCGCTCCGAGCCACCCGAACAGATGATGAAGTAGTCGGCCATGGTGGTCAGGCCGGCCAAGTCCAGCAGCACGATGTCGGCAGCCTTCTTGTCCTCTGCCAGCTCGACGATCCGCCGTGCCAGCTCCAGTGGCGGTCGCTCGGCGGCCGGTGCGGGCGTGGTGCGATGGGGCAGGCCGTCGGCGCGCGGCGCGATCGCGGAGTCGACGGGCAGGACGGGTTCGGTCACGTTCAGGGGTTCCTCAGTCGGGTTCGGTACAGGCCATGGTCGCCGATATACGCTGCGACCGCATCCGGGACGAGATAACGCAGCGAGCGACCGGCCGCGGCGCGGTCACGGAGCTCGCTTGCCGATAGGCGCATGCGGGGCCCGTCGAGGAAGACGGCGCGATCCGCGAGGTCGGGCAGATGCTCCTCCAGGAAGGCCGGCCCGGCATCGGGATAGCCGTCGCGCGGAGCGACGGCGAAGCGCGCCAGCTCCAGGACGCGTCTCGGATCGCGCCAGGTCAGCAGGCCCAGGAACGCCTCCGCCGACAGGATGAGGACGAGGTCGGAAGACGTGCCCGCGGCGAGCCGCGAGGCACGCAGCGCCTCCAGCGTATCGACGGTGTAGGACGGCCCAGCGCGATCGAGCTCCTGCCGGCTTACGGCGAACCGCTCGTTGCCGGCCACGGCCAGCTCCACCATCGCGAGGCGGTGTCGGCCGGAGGTGATCTCCAGGCCGGGCTTGTGCGGCGGCTGACCGGCCGGGACGAACAGCACGCGCTCCAGGCCGAGGGACTCCGCGGCCTCCTGGGCGACCGCCAGATGCGCGACATGGATCGGGTCGAAGGTGCCACCAAAGACGCCTACCGTGCCCGGCACCACGGGCCGAGGCGAACCGGTCACCGACCCTCCCAGGGCTGCGCCTCCCATTCGAGTTCCACGGCGCCGATCCGCACGGTGTCGCCGGGCGCGATACCGGACCGGCGCAGCTCGGCGTCGATCCCGAAGCGGGCGAGGTTGCGCTGGAAGCGCTCCGCGGACTCCTCGACGTCGAAGTTGGTCTGGGCGGCGATGCGCTCGATCCGCTTGCCGCGCACCCGGAAGGCGCCCTCCTCCTCCGTCTCGACGGTGAACCCGTCGTCCATCGCATCGATCCGGTGGACGACGACCCCAGTCGGCTCGGGCGGTGCGTCGAACTCGGCAGCATCCGGCAGCAGCTCACCGATGCGCTTCCGGAAGGCATCGATCCCCTGCCCGGCCGCAGCGGAGATGGCGATCGGGTGGATGCCCTCCGCCGTCCTCGCATCCCGGAAGGCCGGCCAACGCTCGGCCGCCGCCGGCAGGTCCATCTTGTTGAAGACGACCAGCATCGGCTTCTCTAGGAGCGCCGGGTCATGCGCCCGCAGCTCCTCTCGGATGACTTCGTGATCCCAGTCCGGATCGCGCGACGACCCATCGATGATGTGGACCAGGATCCGGGTCCGCTCGACGTGGCGAAGGAAGGCATGGCCGAGACCCGCCCCGCTGCTGGCGCCCTCGATCAAGCCGGGCACATCGGCGATGGTCGGATGGCGTTCATCCTCGTCGCTCAGCTCCATGACCCCAAGGTTCGGCTCGAGGGTCGTGAACGGGTAGTCGGCGATCTTCGGCTGGGCCGCGGTCACAGCCGCGAGCAGGGTGGACTTGCCGGCGTTGGGAAGCCCGACCAAACCGACGTCGGCGATGAGCCTGAGCTCGAGACGCAACCACGCCTCGGCGCCCGGTTCGCCCTTCTGAGCGTGCTTGGGGGCCTGATGGGTGGAGGTCTTGAAGTGCGTGTTGCCCAGGCCGCCACGGCCGCCCCGAGCGACGATCGCGCTCTGTCCGACCGCCACCAGATCCGCGAGCAATTCACCGGTCTCGTCGTGGTACACGGCCGTACCGGGCGGCACGTCGAGGATCAGGTCGTCGCCCGCCCGACCATGGCGGCGAGACTTGGAGCCTCGACCACCGGGAGCTGCCCGGAAGTGGTGCTTGTGGTTGAAGTCGCGCAGGGTGGTCTGACCGGCATCGACACGGAGGTGGATGGATCCCCCGCGCCCGCCGTCGCCGCCATCGGGACCGCCACGCGGGACGTGCGCTTCCTGGCGGAAAGTCGCGGCCCCATCGCCACCATCACCGGCATTGACCCAGATCTTCACACGGTCGAGGAACATCGCGCCATTCTCGCACGCGCACCAGTCAGGCCGGCACGCGCAGCCAGAACCGTGACCCACCACCTTCGCGACGCTCCACCCCGAGCGTGCCGTGATGGGCGCGGATCGCGGCCGCTGCAGTCGCAAGGCCGAGGCCGGTCCCAGGTTCCGAGGCGTTCGGGCCGCGGAGGAACGGCGGGCCCGCGATCGAGCACCTCGATGAACAGGGCCATGCCCGTCCCTCCTTCACCGGGCTCGTCCACGGTTTCGACATGGGCGACGCGGGCGGGCCGTCTGGCCACGTCTGGCCCCGTCGGCCCGAAGCTCACCGAACCCACGCATGGACCTTGCATCGGAAGTGTCAGACTTGGTAGCTGGAGGCAAACCCACCCTGGGATTGTGCCGCGCGTCCCCGTGCTGGACCTCGCCTCACAGCCGGACCGACAGCCATGAGGGAGCATAGATGACGACGGGACGACCAGGGACCGAGGGGCGAGATCGCCGCCGTTCGTGGCATGAACCGCTCCCCGGACGCGCACGACTCGTGAGGCTCGCGAACGTCCGAGGCAAGGGGATCAACGATCGGATCGCCAACCGCGTCACGGCGGCAGTCGGGACGATGTACGCGTTCTACCTGTTCGCCATGGTCATGGCAAGCTGGATCCTGTGGCAGGGGTTCCTGACGAGCAAACCGTTCGATCCCTACCCGTTCGCGTTCCTGCTGTTCCTGGGCAACATCGTCCAGCTCCTGCTCATGCCATTGATCATGGTCGGGCAGAACGTCCAGGCACGGCACGCGGACGCACGAGCCGAGGCCGACTTCGAGGTCAATGTCAAGGCTGAGCAGGAGATTGAGAAGATGCTGCTTGGCCTCCAGGAGATCGACGAGCGGACACTCGACATCGTGAAGCGACTCGAAGCACGCGACGTCGCCGAGCGTTAGTTGGGAAGCTAGAGATACCCGAGCGGATTGACCTGCGTGCCGCCGTCCCAGACCATCCCCCGCCACACCTCGAAATGGAGATGTGGCCCAGAGGCGTTCCCTGACTGCCCGATACGACCGACCTGCTGACCACGATCGACGGACTGGCCACGACCGACCGAGACCCCGGCCATGTGGTTGTAGGTCGTGTAGAGCCCGGAACCGTGGGCGATCCAGACCTGATAACCACCGCCGTTGCTCTTCCAGCCGGCGAAGATCACGGTCCCTGAACCCGCGGCGCGGACCGTGGATCCGTAGTCGGCGGCGACGTCCAGGCCGTAGTGCCCGTAGCGGAAGTACTGGCTGATGTAGTTGCCGCCGCCAACGACCGGCCAGACGAACGATCCACCCGAGTAGGTGGTCGGCGGCCGGTTCGTGCCGCCGGTGCTACCCCGACCGCTGCTGGTCGAGGCGACCCGTGGCTTGGCAACGGGCTTGGGGGTCGCGATGCCCTTGCCCGTGGCACCGGGCACGACCAGCACCTGGCCGATCACGAGGTTGGGGTCGTCCAGCTGGTTCGCGGCGAGGACGTCGGCCGCCTTGACCTTGTAGCGCGCTGCGATGCCGTCGAGCGTGTCGCTGGCGGTGACATCCACGACGAGCCCGTTGACCGGCGGGATGCGCAGCACCTGGCCGAGACGGAGGTCGTCCTTGGACGTCAGGCGGTTGGCCCACCAGACGGTCATCATCGAGACCCGGAAACTGGAGGCGATGCCGGTCAGAGTGTCGCCGGCCTTGACCTTGTAGGAGCGCAGCAGCTCGCGGCCGTCGTCGACGGTGGTGTTGACGGCGACCGGCTTGAGGAGCGTGCCGTCATCGAGGAATGGGCCCGCGACGGTCGACTTCGGCCCGTCGATGAGGCCGCCTGTGGCGTCGAGGGAATCGATGGCGGTCAGGCTCGTGAGCGGGGCGTCGTCGAGGACCGGTTCGCCGTACTCCACGGAGCCGGCGCCATCGATGCGGTCGCCGGCACCGCCGCCGACCACGATGCGGGGGGCCGGGGCATCCCCGGACGGTCCGCCCGTGGCGCCGGCGGGCCCGACAGAGACGCTCAGTGCAGAGGCGCCAAGGAGGATCGCGGCGACCGCGACGGCGACCGTCCGGTCAGGCCCGATCCGGGCGATCACGGATCGCCTGGCGAGACCGCCGGCTGGAACGGCCAACATCCTCCGATGCCGGCTGGAGGTCAGGTGGGAAGCGGCCACCACGGAATCGACCCCGCGCCGCATCTGATCGGCTGCGGCGACGCTGCGGATCCGGAAGGTCGTGAGGCTCGAGGGATGCGGGCTGCTTGGCCGACGCAGACGTCCGAGGACGCGCTGGATGCCGACCGATGCGTTCAGCAATACGGTCTCCTGGCGTGCTCGACGGTCGTGCGCGGAGGGTCGCGCTGGGGGTTGAGGTCGCGTTTGGGGAACGCGCCGACCGTCAGGGTCGCGGTATAGAGCTGGGGGTCTCTTCTTCGCGGCCGCTATCGCCCGGAGATCTTTCGGGCTTACGACTTCGTTACAAACGTACCACGGACGTCAGGATCGGGGCAACCCCGGGCCTCGACGAGAGATCAGGTGTCGAGACTCTTGGTCAGCGAGGCCAGGAATTCGGCGTTCGAATTGGTCTTGGCCAGGCGGTTGAGCAGGATCTCGATGCCCTCGTTGGCGCCGACGGCCGAGAGCATCCGGCGCATCGTCCAGACCATCTTGAGGGTGCCCTCCTCGAGGAGCAACTCCTCTCGTCGGGTGCCCGAGCGCTGGACGTCGATCGCAGGGTAGATCCGCTTCTCCGCAAGCTTGCGATCGAGGATGAGCTCCGAGTTGCCGGTGCCCTTGAACTCCTCGTAGATGACATCGTCCATGCGCGAGCCGGTCTCGACGAGGCAGGTCCCGATGATCGTCAGCGAGCCGCCCTCCTCGATGTTCCGGGCGGCGCCGAAGAAGCGCTTGGGCGGATACAAGGCGATCGGATCGAGGCCACCCGACAGGGTCCGACCGGACGGCGGCAGGGCCAGGTTGTAAGCGCGGGCGAGGCGGGTGATGGAGTCGAGCAGGATGACGACGTCGCGGCCGGTCTCGACCTGGCGCTTGGCGATCTCGAGTGCCATCTCGGCGACGTGGGTGTGGTTCTCCGTCGGCTCGTCGAAGGTCGAACTGATGACTTCGCCCTTGACGCTGCGGCGCATGTCCGTGACTTCCTCGGGCCGCTCGCCGATGAGCGCGACCATCAGGAGGATGTCCGGGTAATTGGCGCTGATGCCATTCGCGATCTGCTTGAGGAGCATGGTCTTGCCAGCCTTCGGCGGGCTGACGATGAGGGCTCGCTGGCCCTTCCCGATCGGGTTGACCAGGTTGATGAGGCGCTGGCTGAGGTTCTTCGGATCCGTCTCGAGGTTGATCAGGACGTCCGGATGGATCGGGGTCAGATCGCCGAAGACCGGCCGTAGCCGAGCGGTCTCCGTGTCGACGCCATTGACCGCGTCGACCCGCAACATGCCCCAGTACTTCTCGGCTTCGTGAGGCGCACGCACGGCGCCCGACACGCGATCACCGATACGCAGGCCGAAGCGGCGGACCTGGCTGGAGCTGACATAGACGTCATCCGGGCTGGGCAGCAGGCCGTGCCGGCGCATGAAGCCGAAGCCTTCGTCGACGATGTCGAGGATGCCACTGGCGTAATCGTGGCCGGCGCGCTCCGTCTGGCGCTGCAGGATCTTGTCGACGAGGGCGTCCTTGCGCTCGCCGGTCGCGGTATCGAGTTCGAGGTCGTGTGAGACCTGGCGGAGCTCCGCCACGCTCATCTCACGGAGGTCGTTGACCTCGAGGTCATTCCGCTCGCGCGCGGCCTGAAGTTCCTGCTGCTCATCGAATTCCGTGACAGGGGCGCGACCGCTGCCACCGATAGGCGGGCGGCGTCGAGGTCGGCGGTTGCGTGCGCGCTGATCGCGCTGGTCGGGGCCGGGTCCAGGCATGTGGGAAAGGTCACCTGTTGGGTGAGA
>JANONZ010000137.1:0-12536 GCA_031421095.1 Thermomicrobiales bacterium | reverse complement strand
CGCCATGCCACGACTGCCGACGGCCGCCCAGATCACGAGTACCAGGAAGAGCCCGGCCGTCGCCGTCGTGGTCACGATGACCGGCGCGGCAACGCTGGTCAGCGGCTCGAACGGATCGCCCGGCTGGGTGAAGAGGGCCGATGCACCCAGCGCAAAAGAGATCAGACCGCCGACACCGAGCAGGCCGTGGCTGGTGACGGTCAGCTCCAATCCGAACAGGACCATCGCCAGCACGATCAGGAGGAGCCCGCCGACATTGAGCGGCAGGCTGCCGAACCCGATGAAGGCGAGGACGATCGCCATGGCGCCCAGGATGCCGGTCACGAAGTTGGGGCTCTGGAGCTCGAACAGCAGGCCGTAGAACCCGATGGTGAAAAGGATGAAGGCGATGTTCGCGTCCGACAGCAGGTGGAGAAACTCCTGGAACGGGTTCATCGGCAGCTCCTCGGCGCTCGCGCCGGCCAGGGCCAGCGTCTGCGCCTGTCCGGCCACGGTCACGGTCCGGCCGTCGGCAAAGGCGAGGACCGCCCCGATGCTGTCGGCGATGCCATCGACCGCGCCCAACGCGACCGCTTCGGAGGCGGCTGACGATCGCGCATCGCGCACCGTCTCCTCGGCCCACTCCACGTTTCGCCCGCGCGCCTCGGCGATCGAGCGGATATTGGCGATGGCGTCGCTGAGGACCTTCTTCCCGAGGGTCCCCCCGATGTCCTCGCCGGAGCCGGAGATCGGCGACGCGGCCCCGATGTTCGTTCCCGAGGCCATGACCGCCACGTGCCCGGCCAGTGTGATGAACGTGCCGGCACTGGCCGCGCGCGCCCCGGACGGGGCGATCCAGACGATCGTCGGCAGCGGGGCGTCGAGCAATGCCGACACGATCTTCTGCGTGGCATCGAGATTGCCACCGGGGGTGTTGAGCCGGATGACGACCGCCGACGCCCCCCGGCGCGCCGCGATGGCGATGCCCTCCTGGACGTAGCCGGCAAGCACGTTGTCCACGACCCCGGTGGCCGGCAGGACGATCACGGTCCCGCCGGCGGCACGCACCGAACCCCCGGCCAGGAGCCCGACGACCCCAAGCAGGAGCGGCAACGCGAAGAGAAACCGGCCGATGTGACGGGTCACGGGGACCTCCGACGGCCCTATCGTACCTCCGCGCCGCCGCGCGACTCGAGGAACTCGAAGGCGAGCCCGCTCCACGTCTCGAGGCGATCGGCTACCCGGGCGACCTCGGCCGGGTCAGCGAAACCGCCGGTCAGCTTGTCTGTCTCTCGGATCGCGACGGACCGACCATCGACGTCAGCGACATAGACGGCGCCCAGGTGAACCGCGCCGACGGGCGTGGTGTCATCGTTCAGCAGCGCCAGGAGGCGGAAGTCGGGCACGAAATCGGCGACGAGTTCTTCGTCCCACTCCCGACGCAGCCCGCCGACCAAGCCGCCATCGCCAGGGTTGAGATGACCGCCCACCCCGATCGAGTATCGGCCGTGCAGTCGGGCGTCGCCGCCCGCCGCCGTGCGTTGCATCAGGAAGTAGCGCTGCCCGTCGCGTAGGACCAGGTACGGGATGATCTGCTTGAAGGCAGGATCAAGCTCCATCGCTTCGCGGGGCTCGTAGCGACCATCTCGTTCGACCGCGGCAACGAAGGCCTCGAGATCATCGGTCCGCAGGCCGTACCAGCCGGCTCCGTCCGTGAGGCTCGCTCTTGGGACGACGTAGACCCGCTCGCCGCTCACGACGCCTCCAGTACGGTGCGCGCTCGCTGGAGCCGCTCGGCGAGCGCCTCTTCATCTGGTCCGCCGGGGCGCTCGAGCTCCGCCAACCACTCCTCGAGCTCGGCGCGCAGGTCGCGCAGGCGAGCGGCGATCGCCGGCGCGTTGGTGGCCGCGATCCCGGCGCCCATCGCGACGTCGCCGCGCGCCAGTCTCGTCATGTCGCGCCAGCCGCTGGCGGCCAACTGGGCGGCGACTGGCCAGTCGTCCGAAGCGCCAGTGCGGACGACGGCCAGCGCGAGCGCCGCGGCCACGACCAGGGGCAGGTGGCTGATCCCGGCCACCGCCCGATCGTGCGTCTCCGCGTCCATCCGTACGACGCGACCACCACACGCGAGGGCCAGCGACTCGACGAGGTCAATGTCGGCGGCCTGCGCGATCGTGCCCGGGACGAGGACCCACGGCCGATCGACGAACAGGTCGGCCTGGGCCGCTGCGTAGCCCACCAGCTCGCGTCCGGCCATGGGGTGGCCCCCGACGAAGCGAAGACCCAGCCGATCGGCGTGCGCGACGAGGACCGACTTGGTGCTGGCCACGTCAGTCACGACGGCGTCCGGGCGGAGCGATCCGCGCCACGGCCCGGCCAGCCCGTCCAGCGATCCCAGGCAGGCCGTAGGGGGGCCAGCCAGAACAACCAGGTCGGCCTCTGCGATAGCTGCCATCGGGGACTCTGCCCAGGCGCTCAGCGTGCCGTCGGCGACCGCTCGGCGCGGACCGTCGCCGGTGGGTGACCAGGCGGTCATGGTCCAGCTTGCGTGATCCGGTGTGGCGCGGATGGCGCGGGCGATCGACCCGCCGATCAAGCCGAACCCGAGAAAGCCGATGTGCATGGACGCGAGTATCGCAGCCGGGAGCGCGACCGGTCGGCCGCCATCCGGTCCGTCGTCAGCCCTGAGTCGCGCCGCCGCCGCGACGACGGCTTGTCCTCCTTGGGGCGACACGTCGCTCGGTCTCCTCAGCGGGCGGTCCGGGGTCATTCGCCGGGTTGTTCCGGCGAGCCTGCTTCCTCCGCTCCCCCTCGCGCCGCTCGTCCTTCAGCGAGGCTCCGCAGCGCGGGCAGCGGCGCTCCTCGTCGAAGAGCGATTCCAGGGGCGACACCGTATAGATCTCGCGTCCGCATGACCAGCACGCCAACCTGGGCACGTTCGTGGACCCTGTCAGACCTTTGGCAGGCCGGCCAGCGCGGCCTCCACCCGCTCCCGCGGGTAGGCGTGATCCTCGAGCGTCCCCGAGAGATAGCGCTCGTATGCCGACAGGTCGAAGTGACCGTGGCCGCACAGGTTGAACAGGATCACCCGTGCCTCGCCGGCCTCGCGCGCCGCGATGGCTTCATCGATCGCAACCTTGATCGCGTGGGTCGGTTCCGGAGCGGGCAGGATCCCTTCCGCCCGCGCGAACGTCACACCGGCCTCGAAGCTGGCGCGCTGATGGACGCTCCTGGCTTCGATGAAGTCGTGTTCCTTGAGGAGACTGACGAGCGGCGCCATGCCGTGGTAGCGGAGGCCGCCCGCGTGGATCGGTTCGGGGATGAAGTCGGCGCCGAGCGTGTGCATCTTGACCAGTGGGGTCATCTTGCCGGTGTCCCCGAAGTCATAGGCGTAGACGCCACGGGTCAGGCTCGGCGCGGCCTCGGGCTCGACGGCGATGACCCGGTGCGTCGCGCCCTCCCGGAAGTTCCGGCCAAGGAACGGGAATGTCAGGCCGGCGAAGTTCGACCCGCCGCCGGTGCAGGCGATGATGATGTCGGGCGATTCGCCTGCCATGGACATCTGCTCGATCGCCTCCTGCCCGATGACCGTCTGATGGAGCAGGACGTGATTGAGCACGGAACCGAGCGCGTACTTCGTGTCGTCGCGGGTAGCCGCGTCCTCGACTGCCTCGCTGATCGCCATCCCGAGCGAGCCCGGACTGTCGGGCGTCTCGGCCAGAACGGTGCGCCCGTAGTTCGTGCTGGGTGACGGGCTGGCCACGACCTCCGCCCCATAGGTCTCCATGAGGATGCGGCGGTACGGCTTCTGATCGTAGCTCGCCCTGACCATGTAGACCTTGACCTCGAGACCGAACAGCGCACCGGCGAACGCCAGGGCACTGCCCCACTGGCCGGCACCCGTCTCCGTCGCGAGCCGCTTGACGCCGGCCTCCTTGTTGTAGAAGGCCTGCGGGATCGCCGTGTTGGGCTTGTGGCTGCCGGCCGGGCTTCCGCCCTCGTACTTGTAGTAGATGTGCGCCGGCGTATCGAGCACCCGCTCGAGGCGGTGCGCCCGGTACAGCGGACTGGGCCGGTAGAGGCGGTAGGCGTCGCGCACCGGCTCCGGGATCTCGATCTCGCGTTCGGTCGAGACCTCCTGGCCGATGAGGGCCATGGGGAACAGCGGTGCGAGGTCATCCGGGCCGATCGGCTGGTGCGTGCCTGGGTGGAGCGGCGGCGGCACCGGCACCGGCAGGTCGGCCGCGATGTTGTACCAGGCACGCGGGATCCGCGACTCATCGAGGACGAACTTCGTCTGCCGGGGATCGGGGCGCGCCATGGGCTGTCTCCTGACTGGTGTTGGCCGAAGGCACGGTGCCCGGGCCGGGGACGGGAGCCTAGCGCCTGCGGCGACCGTCGCGCAACTTGGGCCAGACTCGGGCGACTACCCGAGGCCGGTGAGCCCGACGCTCAGCGCGATGGCCGCGAGGACCAGATTGACGATGCCGAGCGCCAGTACCAGACTGAGGCGATGGGCGGTCGTCACGAGGGCCTGGTCTCCTGGGTCTGGACGGCCCGGGCACGTACCCCTGCCTCGTCCGATGGTAGCACCGGGTCCCGGTCGGCCGGGTCCCCGTGCAACGGGATCGGCGAGGGAGGCCTGAGGTCACGCGTCAGGCAAGATCGGCGACGAGCAGCGGCTCATAGCGAGCGGGTCCGCCACCGGTCAGGCTCTCGAACAGACCGATCCGATCCGCGCGGAATCCGATGTGAAGGTCCGCCGCGGCGTCGCTCAGGTGCGCGCCGATCGCCGATCCGGCCGGCACGCCGTCCGACCGGGCAAGCGTCAGGTGCGCCCGAAACGGCTTCGCTTCGAACTCCCAGCCCTTCGCCACCAGGGCACGATCGACCGTGGCGGCCAGCTCCGCGAGCTCCGTCTCCCCTTCTCTGACACCCAACCACAGGGCGCGCGGACGACCGGTCGGAGGAAAGGTTCCCGCCCCGCCGATCACAACGTCGAAGGCGGCGCTTGCGGCCGCAGCGACCCGGACGGCATCGCTCGCACCCGCCACCCGCTCCTCGAGCGTCGGTCCAAGGAATCGCATCGTCATGTGCAGGCCGTCGAGGCGGACCCAGCGCACATCGCGACCACCACCGGGCACTCCCGCGGCGCGCACGCCCTCCACGAGCCGCGCGATGGCGGCCGTCGAATCAGGCGGCAGCGGCACCGCGACGAAGAGTCGACGACCGGGCAGATCGGCGCCGGGCCAGCGCGGACGGTATGCCGAGCCGGTCACGCGGGCTGGTTGCCCGTCTCGAGCTGCCAGGCCGTCCGATCGGCCCGCAGGACCTCCAGTGCTCGGTCCTTGTTGCGCCATCCGAGTACGTCGACCGTCTTGTCCTCGAGTGTCTTGTAGGTATCGAAGAAGTGCTCGATCTCGACCAGACGATGGGGTCGCATCTGGTCGAGCGCCTCGATGTGGGCCTGATGGGCATCGCCGAGTGCCACGCACAGGACCTTGAAGTCGAAGCCCTTCTCGTCACGCATCTCGAGGCCGCCGATCGGCCGCGCCCAGACGTGGCAGCCCGTGAAGGTCGGCTCGTCGATGATCAGGAGCGCATCCGTGTGGTCGCCGTCGCCGGCCCGCGTCCCATCGATGAAGCCGTAGTCGAAGTTGTAGAAGACGGCGGACGACAGCACCCGATCGAGGCGGAACACGCCCGCCTCCTCGTCGAACTCGTACTTGTTGCGGCTGCCCCGCGGGATCTCGACGACGATCTCGATCACATTCGGGAAAAGGTCCGCATTGCGACTGCTCATGGGCGAACGATAGCGCGCGCCGGCACCGTCTCGTCGACCCCGGCCTCAGTCGTTATAGAGGCGTTCCTCGATCAGCTTCTCCTGGACCGACCGGCCGTTCGGGTCGAAGCAGGAGAACTCGAAGTGCTTCTCGAACTCGAGATCCACGTTGTCCTGGCCACCACGGTTCTTCTCCACCGACACGATCACCCAGTCTCGGAAACGCTGCGCCTGGTACGGGTTGAACTCGATATTGACCTTGGCGACGATGTGGTACTTCTCGTTGAGGATCAGGATGATGTCGGCCTCATAGTTGATGGCCGATGAGCCGCGCAGGTGGAAGTTGCGCAGACGCTGGGCCTTGAGGCCTTCCTTGTCAGCCGCCACGATGCAAACCAATGGCACTCCCTCGGCCAGGGCGATGTCCTTGAGGCCGTTGATGAGGTAGGTGACCTTCTCCGTCTCGTTCTCCGGCTCCGGGATCTGCGGGACCTTCTGCAGATAGTCGACAAAGACGACCAGCCGCCGGTCGCCGGATAGCTCGCGGTGGGCCTGCACGAGCTTGCGGATATTGTCGATGGTGCTGGCGGTCTGCGACCCGCGCATCAGGAACAGGTTCTGGCCATATCGTGCGATGCGATCCATCGATGGTCGCAGACGCGGATTGTCCGCCATCTGGGCGTTGGCCTCGCCCTCCGCCATCCAGGTCCCCAGGATCTCCTTGCGGACATCCTGGACCTTGATCGCGCCGGTCTTGTGGGGCAGGTGGGCGAGTGCGGATTCCATCGCGATGAGCCGGTTGAGCAGGTACTGCTCGTCATGCTCGAAGCAGATGTACAGGACATTGGCCTGACCGCCGGACGCCACGTTGCGCGCCATCTGCAGAGCCATCGTCGTCTTGCCGGTGCCCTGGGCACCGCCGATGAGCAGGAGCTCCCCGGTTCGCAGACCGCTCCCGATGGTCTTGTCCAGTGGCGTGAAGCCGAGCGGTACGGGTTGATACTCGGCCACGCGACCGGTGGTGACCTTTTCGTTCAAGTCCACAAGGACGTCGAGGGCCGAACGGGGCACGAGGCTGCCGTTGGCCGTCTCGAGGCGCCAAGGGGTCGCGTTGGATGACGTTTCAGCTACGTCGGGAGCGTCTGTGCTCACGAGATGGATCCCTCCCCGGAGAACTGCGGTCGCGGTAGCGTAGCACCCCGAAGGGCGTGGATCAGCGGGGGAGATCGACCAGTTCGTCGAACAGCCGGGCGATGGCCCGGATCCCCGTCTCGTAGTTCCGCATATCCATCCACTCGTTGGGGGCATGCGCGTTGTCATCCGGCGGCGCAAAGCCCATGAGTACGACCGGCAGGCCGAGGATGGATCCGAAGCTGGCACAGACCGGGATCGACCCGCCCTCCCGGATGAACACCGGGTACTGCCCGAAGGCGGACTCGATGGCCCGCGCGGCGGCCTGGGTCAACGGGTGGTCGATCGGTGTCAGGCTTGGGAGACCACCGTTGATGAGCCTGACCGTGGTCGTCACGCCAGGTGGGGCGATCTCCTCGACGTAGGCTCGCAGGGCCTCGAAGATGCGATCGGGATCCTGCGCAGCCACCAGCCGGCAACTCACCTTGGCATGGGCGTGGGCAGGGATGATGGTCTTGCTCCCCTCCCCCTGGAAGCCGCCCCACAGGCCGTTGACATCCAGCGTGGGCCGGGCGCCGCGTCGCTCCAAGGTGCTGTAGCCGACCTCACCGACGAGCGCCGGCAGCCCAAGATCGGCCTGATACGCCGCCTCATCGAATGGCAGCGCAGCGATCGCCGCGCGATCAGCTTCGGAGAGCGGGATGACGTCGTCATAGAAGCCCGGGATGCGAATCCGGCCGTCCGGTCCCTTCAGCGCGGCGATGACGTGCGCCAGGGCGTTGGCCGGGTTCTGGACGGTGCCGCCATATCCGCCTGAATGGAGGTCCACCGCGGTCCCCACGACGTCGATCTGGGCGTACATCAGCCCTCGCAGGCTGACGGTGATGGCCGGCCGGTTGCCCTCGAAGAAACCGGTGTCGCTGATGATGGCCGCATCGGCGGCGAGGCGTTCGCCATTGGCCGCCAGCCAGCGGTCGAGGTTGACCGAACCGGATTCCTCCTCGCCCTCGAACAGGTACCGGACATTGATCGGCAACCGGCCCTGGGTCGCCAGCACGGCCCCGGCGGCCATCACGTGCGCATGGACCTGGCCCTTGTCATCGGCGGAGCCACGGGCCAGGACCCGGTCGCCAACAACGACGGGCTCGAACGGCGGCGAGGTCCAGAGCTCCGGAGGGTCCACCGGCTGGACATCGTAATGGCCGTAGATGAGCACGGTCGGGGCGTCCGGGGCGTGCAGCCAGTCCGCATAGACGACGGGATGACCACCCGTCTCGAACGCCTCGGCATGCTCCAGGCCCGCGGACGTCAGGTTGTCGACCAGCCAGTCCGCCGCCCGCCGGCAGTCGCCCGCGTGTTGCGGGAGCGCCGAGATGCTCGGGATCCGCAGGAAGTCCTTGTAGGACTCCAGGCGAGCGTCGCGGGTCCTTGCCAGGTGAACTTCAAGGGCGGCCTGTCGTTCGAGGGCGGCTGCTTGAGCGACCATGGACCTCGGCTTTCCTGATCGATCAGGCCGGCTGGGGGTTCGGCTCCGTGCCAGGCTGGCCCGGACCCACGATCGATGGGATGCCGTGCGGGTTCTCCTTGGGCGGCATGTCGCTGAACAGCGCCTCGAAACCCTCGGCGTCGACGGTCTCCTCGGCGACGAGCTTCTCCGCCAGGGCGACGAGCTTGTCCCGATGGACGGTGAGGACCTCGGTCGCTCGCTCGTACGCCTTCTCGATGATGGCGCGAACCTCTTCGTCGATGGTCCTGGCGACCTCGTCGCTGTAATCGCGCTGTTCGCCCATGGAGCGGCCGAGAAAGATCATCTCGTCGCGCTTGCCGAACGACAGCGGGCCGAGCTTGTCGCTCATCCCGAACTCCGTGACCATCCGCCGAGCCAGGCCGGTCGCTTTCTCGATGTCGTTGCTGGCGCCGGTCGTGGTGTCCCCGAAGATCAGGCGTTCGGCGACATTGCCAGCCAGCAGGCCGGCGAGCTTGTCCTCGAATTCCGTCTTCGATTGAAGGTAGCGGTCTTCCCGCGGCAGCGCCATCGTGTAGCCGAGAGCCATGCCGCGGCTGATGATCGTGACCTTGACCACTGGGTCGCATTTCGGGAGGATCCGCTGGACGACGGCGTGGCCGCCTTCGTGGTAGGCGATGATCGCCTTCTCCGCGTCGGAGATGACCCGCGACTTCCGTTCCGGCCCCGCCACGATCCGCTCCAGGGCTTCCTGGAACTCGGACATGCCGATGACCTTCTTGTTGCGCCGAGCGGCGTGGATGGCGGCCTCGTTGACCAGATTGGCGAGGTCCGCCCCGGAGAAGCCGGGCGACTGGCGGGCAACCCCTTCCACCTCGACACCCTTGTCGAGCGGCTTGCCCTTGGTATGGACCCTGAGGATCTCCGTGCGGCCGCGCATGTCCGGCCGGTCCAGGATGACCTGGCGATCGAACCGTCCCGGCCGCAGGAGCGCCGGGTCCAGGACGTCCGGTCGGTTGGTGGCGGCGACGACGATGACATTCGTGTTCGTGTCGAAGCCGTCCATCTCGACGAGGATCTGGTTGAGCGTCTGCTCGCGCTCGTCGTGACTGCCCCCCAGGCCAGCACCGCGCTGGCGACCGACCGCGTCGATCTCGTCGACGAAGACGATGCATGGCGAATTGCGCTTGGCCTGGTCGAACAGGTCACGGACGCGGCTCGCCCCGACGCCGACGAACATCTCGACGAACTCCGAGCCCGAGATGCTGAAGAACGGGACACCCGCCTCACCCGCGACGGCGCGGGCCATGAGCGTCTTGCCGGTGCCAGGAGGCCCCACGAGGAGCACGCCACGCGGGATCCGCGCGCCGAGTGAGTTGAACTTCTCCGGGTACTTGAGGAATTCGACGACCTCCTGGAGCTCCATCTTGGCCTCATCGACGCCGGCCACGTCACCGAACGTGACGACCGTCTTGTTGCCGAGGAACATCCGAGCCCGGCTCTTGCCGAACGACATCGCCTGGTTATTCGTCCCCTGGGCCTGGCGCATCATGAAGAAGATGAAGCCGCCGATCACGAGTAGCGGCAGCAGGCCGGTCAACAGCAGACTCAGCCACCCCGTGTCGGGCGCCGGCTCCGCCTTGAACACGTTCGGATCGAGCGTCCGGCCGCCATCCTTGGCCGCAGCGCGCATGTCCGGAAGGACCTGGGTCAGGATGCTCGGGACGGTGACCATATAGGTCGTGGGGGTCGTGGAGGTGGTGACGGTAAGCGTGTCGCCCTGCTGCGTGACGGTCTTGACCTGGCCCGCCTGGACGTCCGAAAGGAACTTGGAGTAGCCGATCTGCTGGTTGGGCGTAGAGGACTGGATCCACGTGAACAGCAGCAGTGCGGTGCCGACCACGAGCACCAGCATCACGATGCCGTTCCGGAAGAACTTGGGATTCAAACTGGGGCCTCCGGTTGAACGAGCGACGGCCGAGCGCCGCCGTGAGTCCGAGTATAGCGTCGAGTCTCGCGCGGGCCCGATGACGGACGTCCCGGCAGACATGACCCTCAGCTGTCCATACGGACGACAGACGCCGCTGGATGGTGCCGCACGGCTCGATGAAGAAATCGATACGGCCCTCCCAGCTCGGGAGGGCCGCGTTCATGACCTGTTGGTAGCGGAGGCAAGAGTTGAACTTGCGACCAAGGGCTTATGAGTCCCCTGCTCTACCACTGAGCTACTCCGCCACTGATTCACGCTCAGTTACAGTCTATAACTGACGTGGAACTTGACCGCAGTGCTTTGCGAGCCTGTAACCATGACCGTCTCTGTGAGGAGATCCAGCATCGTTATGAGCTCAACGACACGAAGTCGCGCTCGGGTTGATTCTACAGCCGAGCCGGACGATTCCGCCAACCTCGCCTCGTTCGGCCGCCACCTGCGGGCCGAGAACAAGGCGCCCTCGACGATCGTGACCTACGCGAAGGCGGTTACCCAGCGCGACGGGTTCCTTGAGCGGGACTCCCTGGGCGCAAGTCGTGCCACAACCGGGCGCGGACCCGATCCCGTGGCCCGACCCTGCGGCCCGATCCCGTGGCCGCCGATCCCGTGGCCACCGATGCACCGGGGGACTCTTGTGGCCGGTCGGGGCGCCGTCCAGCGCATGGCAATGCCCCCGCTGAGCGTGGATCGTGCGGAGATGGGGGCCGGCGCCTGGCGAATCGGCCCAGTCCGGGTCCCACATCGGCCTTAGTAGTCCCTGGGCGCAAGTCGTGCCACAACGGGCCGCGGCATCGCGCGAAGCGGCCGGGCGCGGCATCGACCCACGAAGCCGGCGCGGCAATCGGCGGGGAGGTGGGGTGGCCTGTGGGGCTCGAACCAGTAACGCCTGGAGCCTCGATCCAATGCTCCTGGACGTGATCTATGCCAAACGGGAACCGATCCGGGACCCTCTTTGCCAGCCGACCGCCAGAGCGGCATGGGCGTTCACTCTGAAACCCACGGCGGTTCAGTGTGCCGGGGATACGTCCCGGACGAGCGCGGCATCGAGGTTTTCGAACACGTAGATCATCCGCTTCCTGGGGCCGCCGTTACCCACCTCGATCCGCGTCGGCGTCATCGGCTCGAACCACGACAGCGCCTTTTCGCGGGAGATACGGTGGTGGACGTTCTTCGGATCGTCCATCTCCCAGTCGATCGGCAGCGAGATGATGGCGTGCCGGGCGACCCTGCAGACTTCGCGGAACGCCATGTTCTGCATGTCCGCCAGGTGCTCGAAGACCTGCAGGCCGACGAACAGGCCATAGTGCCCATCGGCGATAGGCCAGGGCGCAGCGGTCGCGTCGTGGATGATGACCCGTCCTTCGGAACGGAGTTCCACGTTCGCGCTGCGATCCATGACGTCGGCGCCCACGATGACCGGACGGACGTGCGGTCCCAATTCGAGGGCGGACTGCAGGTCGTATCTCTCGATCAGCTCGCCCGCGATCCTGCACGCCACCGACATGTAGTCCCACCGCGACCTGTAATACGGGTATCGGCTCGCAACGGCGTCGAACTCGTTCTTCCTGAGTGGCCTGATGGACTCGCCGGGTTTGCGCACTAGCGGGGCCAGGGGTCCGGCAGGCCGGGTGATCCCGTGACGGCGCAGCCGCGGCGACTGGACGAAGGGACGGACACGTCGCCAGATCGGCAGGAGGACGGGCCGCATCGGCCACAGGATTCGCTTCAGACGCTGGAGGATCAAGTGGTCTCCGCGGTTTGGGGTTCCGGGTCGGTCGACCCATGAGCCGGACTTCAGGACGTACAGCGCACGGCTCATCGTCATTCTAGGCCTCCGATGCCGAGATGCCGACGGACCCGGACATTCGGGCCGGGCGCCTCGCGCCACCGCTCCCCTGGTCGACCGGCTCCAGTTCTTGTTCGCCCAAAGTCTTGTTCGCCAGCCGACGACGATCGACGCTGAACGTGGCCTCGCGCCATGATCACGCCCAAAGCGACGCATCGCCATCACGGATGAAGGGCTCGCGACCTCTGTTCGGGCGGGGAGTTGGGGTGGCCTACGGGGGTCGAACCCGTAACCAGCGGTTCCACAAACCGCTGCTCTACCATTGAGCTAAGGCCACCGCGGATGCCCGTGCGTGGCGAACCCGCGCGTCGTGGGCGGGACGAGCGACGGGAGTATAGCGGGT
>JANONZ010000136.1:0-1930 GCA_031421095.1 Thermomicrobiales bacterium | reverse complement strand
CCGACCTCGCGGCAGAGCTGGTGATCCACGTGTCCACCGACGCCCAGCGGCAGGTAGACCTTCTGCGGCTCCAGCCGGTCGATCTCCTGGCGGAGCAAGTCGTACGGCGCCTCATCGTCGGGACGCGGCACGCCCAGCAGTTCGTCGTCGCCCTCGTAGCCGCGGAAGACGGCATCGGGCAGGTCCAGGTAGACGATCGACGCCTCGGCGAAGTAGGCGAAACGCTCATCCTCCACCCGCCGTCGGGCCATCAGGTCGCCGGCCGCCGCGGCATCGACCAGATCGTCCGTGTAGACGGCGCCCTGGGTGGACAGGTCGTCCATCACGGGCTGCTCCGCGATCGATTCGTTGCGGACGCTCGCCCGGCGATACCACGATGAGCGTTGCCAGAACCGCTTTGCGGCGGCGTCCGCGTCAACCTGCGTGGCGTCCAGCCGTTCCTCGCTTGCGGCCCAGGAAGGGACGAGCGCGGCGGTCGGCCAGTCCGCCTGGATGGCGCTTCGGTTGAACGCTTCGGTGGCTGGCCACATCGTCTTGGAGCCGAACCCGAGCGCCTCGCGCTGATACGGCGTCAGGCGACCGGACGCGCCGTCGCCGGAAAAGACGGTCAGGATCGTGACGTTCTGGCCCAACTCGCGGAGACTTGCGATCAGTCCGCCGCAGGAGAGGGCGACATCGTCCGGATGCGGTGCGACAAAGACGTGGGTCATGGCCGGCCGAGTATACCGGGGCGCCAATCGGCGACGAGGCGGTCCCGGCTCGTGTTCCCTCGCGTGATGGCGACGATGACCACCGCGACCACCGCGGCCCCGGGGACGGGTATCGCGATCACGGCGGCGGCAAGTGGGGTCAACGCTGGCACCGCAAGCGTGGAGTAGTACCACTGCGTGGTCGGCCAGAGCGCGGGCACGGCGAGCCAGGCCGCGCGTTCGCGACCGGCGAACAGGAGCGCGGCGAACGCGACCGGGATGAGCCAGGGGAGCGCCGTGGCGGACAGGCCACCGTCCGACTGCGTGGCCAGCGCAGCCGACAGGTCGCCGAACTGGGCGATGTACGACCCCCATGGCAGGAACGGGGTCGTGACCAACAGGGCGGCACCCGTGACCAGCAGCGCGCGCCAGCGCAGCGTGAGGGCCATCGGCACCACTGCGTAGATCTTGAGGAAGGCCGCCAGGGGTCCGGCCCCGATGAGGATGAGCGGCACGAGGAGGTTCTGCGGGTTTCCGTTCCAGGCCGCGTCAAGGAACGGCGGGAACAGGATCCACCACCACGGAAGGCGGAGGATCCGGACGGTCGCCACGGCACCGACGACGGCCAGGGCGATCATCACGGCCACGCCGATCGATTCCGGCAGGATCGCGATAGGCGCCAGCGGCAGGAGCGTCGGCGGTGGGGCGGCGAACCGCTGCGTGTCGATGAGGATCCATGGGTCGGTGCCGGCGAGCCAGGCGCGCGTGGCTGTCAGATAGAGGCGGGCATCGAAACCGGCCTCGCCGGTGACGAGCACGGACAGGCGCATCGCGCTGATGATGCCGAACCACACGGCGAGCCAATAGCGGTCGATCCAGGCTCTGACAAGGCGGAGGTCGGGGCCGCGGGCGGTGCGGGCGGGGTGCGTCACGGCGCGGGCGTCACGGTTCGTCGCCCTCGAAGCCGCCTGGACCGATGAGCGGCACGAAGACGCAACCGCCCTCAGTCCGATCGAGACACTCGTTGCTGCGCCTCGTGACGACGGTGAGCACCTGGCGATCGCGCGGTCCGACCGGGATGACGAGGCGGCCCCCATCGGCCAGTTGTTCGCGCAGCGGGTCCGCGATCGCCGGTGCCGCGGCCGTGACGATGATCCCGTCCCACGGGGCGCCGCCGGCATCGCCCAGGCTGCCGTCCGCCTCGCGGATGGTCACGGACCCGGCGAACTCCAGGGCTTCGA
>JANONZ010000135.1:0-4437 GCA_031421095.1 Thermomicrobiales bacterium | reverse complement strand
CGGCCACAGTCGCCAACCCGAGATCCGCTGGTTCGGGCCAAGCGTCGCGTTGGCGGCCTTCACGGCGGCATCGATCAGGCCACGGACCTCCGCGGGCTCCTCCGACTCGATCGCTCCGCGCAGGACCACCGCCTCGATGCGACCGGGCTCTGTCTCGAGCACGACCGCATCGCGGATGCCCGCGCTGCGCAGGGCGTTCTCCATGTCCTCCGGATAGACGTTGAAGCCGTTGGGCAGGACGATCATGTCCTTGATCCGGCCCGACAGGATGAGCCGGCCGGCGTCGTCAAGGTGGCCGATGTCGCCGGTCCTGTACCAGCCGTCCGCGGTGAAGGCTTCGGCCGTCTTGTCGGGCGCGTTCCAATAGCCGTGGAATACGGTCCGGCCGCGGAACTGGACCTCGCCGTCAGGCGCCAGGCGCATCTGGATACCCGCCGGTGCTCGCCCGACCGTGCCCAGGCCATGGTCGTCGAACGTGGTAGCGGAGCCAGTGCCGGTCTCCGTCGCGCCGTATCCCTGGAGGACCGTGACGCCAAGATCCTGCCAGGCCTCCTGCAGCGTCGGCGGCAGGAAGGCGCCGGCCGAAACGAAGAGCCGGAAATGGCCACCAAGTTGGGCATGGACACTCGCGAACAACCGGCGGCGGAGGGCGTACGGCAGGTGCCGGGCGATCCGACGGAGCCGCTCGAACGCGGCCTTCCGACCACGCTTGTCGACCTCTCGCCCGATGGCGCTCCAGAAGAGGTCCAGCACCTGGGGCACCACGACCATCGAGGTGACGCGGTGCTCGCGCAGCGCATCGAAGATGACCCGCGGGTTCCGGCTCCGCACGTACAGGATGTCCGCGCCTACGTCGAGGGCGTAGTACAGCCCGACCGCCTGTTCCAGGAGGTGCGAGAGGGGCAGGAGCGAGACCAGCCGGTGCTCCATCGGGCGGATGATCTGGTGGAACGACTCGATCGAGGCGACGACGTTGTCATGGGTCAGTGCCACGCCCTTGGGTGTCCCGGTCGTGCCGGAGGTGAAGACCAGCTCGAAGATCTCGTCTGCGGTCGGTCGGGCCCACGCGGCCTGGCGGGTCTCCCAGTCGGGCGGGAAGGCCGGATCGTCCGTGGCTGGCTCTGCGCACAGGTCATCGACCGTCGTCGTCGGGAAGCCGGTCAGGCCGGCCTCGCGCGGATCGGGTGCATCGCGTCCCGTTCCCAGGATGAGATGCCGCGCCCCGGACGCCTTGACGATCCCCTCGACGGCGTCGGCCGACATCCGCAGGTCCGGCGGGACCAGGACCAGGCGGGCGTACATCGCGCCGTAGTAGGCGGCGGGCAGTTCCGGGGTGGACGGCGACCAGGTCAGCAGGCGATCGCCCGGTTCCAGATCCAGGGCGCGCAGGCGCCACGCGGCGATGCGCGCCCGACGGTCGAGTTCGCGGAAGCTCCAGTGCATCGTTGAGCCGTCGTCGCGCCGGAGCCCCACGGCACTTCGGTCGCCATAGCGCGCGACGGCGGAAACGAGGAGATCGAGCAGGGTCGACGACATTGGCCCCTCCAGACCTGGTGACGGGCATCGTACGCTTCCGAGCCACTTCGCCGTCAGGATCTGCGCGATGGTGTATGTTCGGGATGATGGCCCTATCGGGCCGGTGCGGCCTGGCACCATCGGGTGATGGTCGGCCGGCTTGCGACCGGCGAACGTTGGGAACCAGCGAAAAGGACCCCGATGTTGCTCGCCGACGCCCGACGCCCACGCCGCACCGTGTCGCCGCTTCTGGGGCCCCTGATGCTCGCCGCCGTTCTGGTGATGTTGGTCGGCTGGGCGTCCGCGCCGAGTCGCGTCCTCGCGGCGACCACGATGCTCGCCGCCTGTGACGGGGTAAACCTCCGCAGCAGTACCTCGACGAGTGCGCCAAACCCGGCGCAGGTCTCGACGGGGACCCGGATCAACGTGACGGCCACGATGGCCGGCGGCGATTGGAGCGCGACCTGTGCGGGCGCTGCCGTGTCCGGGAGCACCTGGTACCAGATCGATGCGGTGAACGGCACGAGCGTGGCGGCGCTCTACGGCGTCGACTACGTCTATGGCGCGACCGGACTCTTCACGGCCGAGTCGCCGCCGCAGGATCCGCCGCCGCAGGATCCGACGCCGACCCCATCGTCCACCCCCGTGCCCACCTCGACCCCCGACATGTCGATCACCGAGGGGATCGATATCAGTCACTGGCAGGGGACGATCGACTGGGCCGCGGTGGCGGCCGCCGGCAAGCGGTTCGTCTATATGAAAGCGTCCGAGGGCACATCCTTCGTGGACCGGACGTATGCCTCGAACCGGGCACAGGCGAAGGCCGTTGGCCTGTACGTCGGTGCGTACCACTTCGCGCAACCGGACGCGACGCCGGGCGACGCCGTGGCCGAGGCCGATCACTTCCTTGCCACCGCGCAGATCGCCCAGGGCGAACTTCTGCCCGTGCTGGACCTCGAGGTCGCGGGCGGCCAGTCGACGACCGCACTGCAGGCCTGGGTCCAGGCGTTCATGGGTCGGGTCTACGAGCGGACCGGTGTGCCCGGGGTCATCTATGTATCGCCGAGCTTCTGGAAGACGTACATGGGCAACACGGACTGGTTCGCCCTGAACGGCTACCGAACCCTGTGGGTCGCTCACTGGACGGGCGCAACGGCGCCGTCCATCCCGGCCGGCAACTGGGGCGGTCAGGGCTGGACGTTCTGGCAGTATTCGTCGAATGGCGCGGTGCCCGGGATCCGCGGGCGGGTGGATCTCAACCGCTACAGGGGCACGGACTTCACGCCCGTCCTCCTCACGTCGACTCCGTTCATCCCGCCCGAGCCGACCCAGCCGACCGGGCCGACCGGGCCGGTCGCGGCGTCGATCTCGCTGACCACGTCCGCACCGACCCCGCCAGGCGCACAGACGCCGGTGATCAACTGGGGCGAGGAACTCGTGCTGAGCGTCCAGTTCGGCGCCAGCGGGGGAAACAGGCCGCTCCAGCTCGAGGGGAGCCGCGACGACGTCACGTGGACGCCGATCACGACGCTGACGACTGACGCCTCAGGTGGAGCCTCGTACGGCTACCGGCCCGTGACGAACCTGTTCTATCGGGCCGTC
This sequence comes from Thermomicrobiales bacterium, assembly GCA_031421095.1. Lineage (GTDB taxonomy): Bacteria > Chloroflexota > Limnocylindria > Limnocylindrales > CSP1-4 > SPCO01. Next base: position 1,320 of record JANONZ010000135.1, on the reverse strand, counting down.
TTCGCAGGAGACGCGGACCTGCTGCCGACGACCAGCAATGAGGTCCGAACGGTCGTCCGCCAGACCGCGGCGCTGCGCCCGACGAACGCGAGCTCCGTCAGGTCGATCAGCCGCAATTCATCGATCACCTTCACCACCACGGTTCGACCGGCTCGCCCCGAGCTCGCGCCGGCCACGGTGAGCTTCTACGTCTACCGGCAGGTCTCCGGCGTCTGGCGCTCCGTGACCCGGCGTGACGTCTTGATCGATGGCGCCGGGCTGGCCCGGACGACGTTCAAGTTCACGTCCTCCGGCCAGTGGTACGTCCGTTCCCAGGCGAACCCAACCCCGTACAACGCGAACAGCGCCATGAGCCCCCTGGAGCGGTTCGCCGTCCGGTAGGTCGATCACGGGAATGACGGCCGGCCATGTGCCCGCCGGGCCTTTCTGAGCGACGGCGGCAATGAACTGAACCCGGACTCGAGGCCAGCTTCGCGCAACATTGCTGCTATGCTGCAACACATGAAGTCGCACCTCGTGTCTGTCCAATCGCGCGGGACGATCGCGTTGCCCCCCGACCTTCGACGTCGCCTGCACCTGGATCAGCCCGACGCCCAGGTCAGGCTCATAGAGCGCGACGATGGCCGCGTCGAGCTGGTCCCCGTCGTCGCGATCCCGGCTGATCAGGCCTGGTTCTGGACCGACCGCTGGCAGGCGATGGAGCGCGAGGCGGACGCCGACTTCGCCGCCGGCCGGGTGACGGCGGTCGATGGTGTCGAGGAGCTCGTCGCGCTGCTCGACGCCGATCCACCGGGGCGGTGAAGTTCGAGATCACGGACTCGTTCAAGGGCGACTGGAGCCGGCTCTCGGAGGGGGAGCGGCGGCGGTTCCGGGACCTGCTGCCAAGCTTCAACGAAGCCTGCGATCGCATCGCCACGGACCCGACTGTCAGGTTTCCGGCGTCGCTTCGCGTGAAGGACGTCGAGAACGCGCCCGGCATCCTGGAGATGACCTGGAGCTTCAGCGGGCCGGACGGCCGCGCGACGTTTGAATGGGTCGCGATCGACGACAGTCGAGGCGTCCGCTGGCGACGGATCGGCCGTCACGCCATCTTCAAGGAGGCCTGACCACGACGACATGCTGCTCACATTCAACCCCGCGGCGTCCTCCTGCGCGCGGAAGATCCCGCCGGTCACGACACTCGTGGCGTCGTCGATCCCGCCGATGAGGGTCAACCAGGGCCCGCGACCCTCCAGCCAGTCGTGCCGACTGCCGTCGACCTGGAGGAGCTGGCCTTCGCGGGGCATCCGTTCGCGCCGACTGCGGTGTCGCGCTGGCCGG
>JANONZ010000134.1:0-2865 GCA_031421095.1 Thermomicrobiales bacterium | reverse complement strand
GGTCATGACGGTGGCTCTCGCAAGGGTGGGGTCGAAGGCGAGGCGACAGCGTAGCAGCCATCCGGCCCGGGCCCTTGCGAGCGCCATTGGTCCTGTTCGCAAGGGTACGACGGTGCTCCTGCGCACCGACGGGCCGACGGGCTATAAGAGTCGATACGTTCTCCGAACTCATCAAGGAGCCCGATATCCACGAGAATCACTCGCCGACCGCGCTCCGCGGCGAGTCGACCGATCTGCGCCTCGTTCGCCTGCGCCTCTTCCTGGCCCTCTTCACCATGTTCGTCATCCCGATCGCGATCACCACGCCGGTGCTCTACGGACAGGTTCGGGGCGAAGGGATGTCCCTGCTCCCGCCGACGCTGGCCATCATCGCCCTGGCGGCGTTCCTCGGCCTGCTGACTGTCTGGCTGGCCCACCGGGTGCTGGAACCGGCCGAGCGTCTCGAGGAGGCGCTGCGGTCGTTCGAGGGCGCCTACGACCAGGCCCGATCGCAGGCGTTGATGGACGGGCTGACGGGTCTCGGCAACCACCGCGCCTTCCAGGAGGAGATGGAGCGCCAGTGGTCGAGTGCGGCCCGCTACAACCGGCCGCTCGCTTTCGTGCTTCTCGATCTGGACGAGTTCAAGCAGGTCAACGATTCGGACGGTCATGCCGCCGGCGACCTCCTGCTGCGGCGTACCGGAGCACTGATCAACGCCGGCCTGCGCCGCTCGGATCGTGCGTTCCGGGTTGGCGGCGACGAGTTCGCGATCATCCTGCCCGACACCGATGACGACGGTGCCTACGTGGTGATGCACCGGTTGCTGGCCACCTGCCTGGAGGGCGAGGGTCGGCGGGGTGCCGCACCGGCGATCTCGTTTTCGGCCGGAATCAGCGCCATCCCGGGACCGGCGCGCGACCGCGAGACGCTCTACAACCACGCCGACGCCGCCCTCTACTGGGGCAAGCGCCACGGCCGGACCTGCGTGACCCTGTACGATCCAGAACGGCACGATGGCGCGGCAACCGGCCACAAGCCGGCCGAGCTCTCTGCGCTCGTCGCGCGGGTCGCGGCGACCGGCGCGATCCGGGCCGTCTTCCAGCCGATCTACAACCTCGTGACGGGCGCGCCGCGCGGCTTTGAGGGCCTCGTCCGGCCGCTGCCGAACAGTGGCTTCAACGACCCGGGCACGATGTTCGCCGCCGCCGAGGCGACCGGGCGTACCGCCGAGCTCGACATCGCGTGCCTCGACGTGGTGATGGAGGCGGCGTCCCGCCTCCGTCTGCCGGGGTCGCTGACCGTCAACGTGTCGCCGCGCACGCTCGAGTCGGACGAGTTCAGCATCCACGCCCTCCTGCGGATGATCGTGCGCCATGGCCTTGATCCGCACCGGATCGTCGTGGAGCTGACTGAGCGCGAGGCGATCGAGAACATCGCTCGGCTCCGCCGTGCCGTCGAGGACTGCCGGGTCGCCGGCATCCAGGTGGCAGCCGACGACGTGGGTGCCGGGAACTCCGGCCTCCGCCTGCTCAGCCAACTACGCTTCGACATCGTGAAGATCGATCTGTCGCTCGTCCAGGGCGGCGGTGGCCAGAGCCATTCGCTCGAGATCGTCCGTACCCTGCGCGACCTGGCCGACCGCTGGGGTGCGTTGGTCGTCGCCGAAGGGATCGAGACGCAGCAGCAGCTTGAGGTCGTCCGTTCGCTCGGCATCAGCGCCGGGCAGGGTTATCTCCTCGGCCGGCCTGCCGAACAGCCCCCGCTCACGGCGATCGATCTGGACGGGCTGACCCGCGGCGGCAACTGGCTGACCGAGGGTCTCCGCGCCGTCCCCGCCTGAGGGCCACCGATGGCCGACGGCGTCGTCCGTGCGGTGTCGCCGAGGTGCGGTGTCGCAAAGGTGCGGTGTCGGAGGACAGCGACTCTGACCGCTAAGCGGCCAGCGACTTTGTCACCGTCGTCGGACTGCAGGATAGCGGCGCCAAGGGTGCGTTGACGCGGGCTTGCCGGGTCCGCTCGACGGTGTAGGCGGTGGCGGTTGGTCCGGCGCCTCAGGCGATGGACGGCGGAGGTCGCGCACCCGGAGGGTCCGCGGCTCGGGCGGTGCCGGGGCAAGCGGGTAGCAGCGTCCCTGGTGGTTCACCCACAGGCTGCTGTCGAGGCGCTCCTCGAGGGTCACGACCCGACCGGCCCAGCTCCGGCCGTCCTGGCGGCGGGGCAGGGCCAGCGGTACGCCATCCCAGCTGATCGTCGCGTCGTGCGCGACCTTGCGCGGATAGTGGAAGGCGAAGACCGAGGCGGCGACCAGCCCGTCGGCCCACGCCCGCCAGGCCGGCTCCTCGATCGCCGCCGGGACGGCGAACCGGCGGTTGTGGCGAGGCAGGTAGGCCGCCAGGACCTCGTTGGCTTCCTCGATCGTGGCGGCTTGCCGCCGACGGAGCTCCGAGACGAGTCGGTCCTGGAGTGTCCCCCAGACCCGCTCGATCCGGCCCTTGGCCTGCGGGCTGTGGGCGCCGATCCAGCCGATCCCGGCGTCGTCGAGGGCCCGCCCGACCTGGGTCAGGCTGCGCTTGCCGGTGAGCTGCTCGGCGAGCGTCGGCGGACGGTTGGGATCCTTCACGAAGATGCCGTGCAGGTCGCTGTACAGGGCACCCGGCAGACCGAACTGCTCGGTGGTCTGGGTGAGCGTGATCAAGTAGCCCGCGGCGTCCTCCTGCGCACGGAAGATCCCGCCGGTGACGAGGCTCGTGGCGTCGTCGATCCCGCCGATGAGGGTCAACCAGGGCCCGCGACCCTCCAGCCAGTCGTGCCGACTGCCGTCGACCTGGAGGAGCTGGCCTTCGCGGGGCATCCGTTCGCGCCGACTGCGGTGTCGCGCTGGCCGG
>JANONZ010000133.1:0-4631 GCA_031421095.1 Thermomicrobiales bacterium | reverse complement strand
ACGATGCGGTGGCGGAGCGACTGCGCTTCCTCCAGAACGCGATGGGCGGCGTCCCGGGTCCGCTCGACTGCTTCCTCGTGCTGCGTGGGCTGCGCACCCTGCACCTGCGCGTGCAGCGGCACCAGTCGAATGCCCGTGCCGTCGCCGCGTTCCTGCGCGAACGATCGGACATCGCCTGGGTGAGCTACCCGGGATTCGGTGGGATGGTCTCATTCATCCCGACAGCAGGGCCTGGCGGAGACGGCGCGCCTGGCGCCACGGAACGCGCGGTCGCGATCGCTGAAGGGACACGGCTGTTCACCCTCGCCGAGTCCCTTGGCGGCGTCGAGTCGCTCATCGAGGTGCCGGCCGCCATGACCCACATGTCGGTCGCCGGTTCGCCATTGGAGGTCGACCCGGCGCTGGTGCGACTGTCGGTGGGTATCGAGGGGGTCGACGACCTGATCGAGGATCTGGCACGCGCGCTCGACGAGGCATGATCACGGCTGCGGGCGAACGGTGACAGGTCCTCAGCGGGAGTATCCGAACAGCCGGCCCAGCCGACGCCGCATAGCCGGTCGACGGGTCAGGTCACGGTCGGACACCGGGGAAGTGGCCGCGACTGCTTGAGCGGCTCGGCGTCGGCGATCCTCGGCGGCCTCGCGGTGGTACACGGCCTGGCGATCGGCGGCTACACGGGTCTGCATCTGGCTCGGGATCATCATCGGGTCCTCCGTGGCTATCGACCGGACGCCGATCGATGACCCGAGTGTCCGACGCCGCTTCCCCGGGCCACATCGACAGAAACCTCATTCGAGGCGGCCGTGACCCCTCATCCTCGCCGCCGGGCACCTTAGGTCGGCGGCGGCTCGATTCCTGCCCGGGCCGCCAGCAGCGCCGCCTCGACCCGACTAGACACCTCCAGCTTGTCGAGGATGTGGGTGACGTGGACGGAGACCGTCTTCTCGCTGATGAATAGGGCGGCCCCGATGGCGGCGTTCGTGCGGCCATCGACGAGGTAGGGCAGCACCTCCAGTTCCCGAGGGGACAGGCCCCACGGGCGCGGCGGCTCTACCCTGGTCCCGCCGGAGACGACCGTCGGTCCGTCGAGGTCGATCCGAGCGCGGCGGGCCATTCCTTCTACCTCCATCCCGAGCGGGCTCGCGCCCAGCGCTTCGGCGATCCGCGCGGCGTGTCGGAGCTGACCGGATGCGGCGGGCACATCGCCCTTGCGCAGGGTGGCACCCGCGAGGCGGAAGGACGCGTAGGCCGCGAGGTAGGGCATCGCCATCAGTTCGCAGACTCGGACCGCCGCTGACCACGGTGCGGGCTCGGCATCCCCGCGCCCTCGCGATGCTTCCGCGACCCCGAGCGCGAGGATGACTCCAGCGATCTCGACGCCCGTCGCACCCGAGGCGAACGAGCCATCGGCGTAGGTCCCGAGGCGCGCCAGCATCGCCTCGATCTCATCAAGGGTGGACCCGACCTCCCGGCCGAGCGCTCGTTCGCGCTCCGCGATGCCCGCCAGCGACCGGAGGCCGGCGCCGAGCAGCCATGCGGGCTCCGCGGAGAAATCCGTCCCCACGAGCGCGTCAAGGCCGAGGTGGACCTGATCGAGCGCGTCGTCCGGTCGTCCCTTCGCCAGGTAGGCGAGGGCCGCCGCGTGGCGGAGGTCGGCGACGAGGTTGGCCAGGGCGGTCGAGGTGACGCGGTCGGCCAGACTCGCGGCGCGATCGGCCGCTGCCGCATCACCGCGCGCGCCGGCGACCAGCTCCGTCGTCGTCGCGTGGCTGAGGTGCTGGGTCGACGCGAGCTCGGCATCCGGTTCGTCGATGGATCGCAACCGGGTCGCGGCGGCATCCCAGTTCCCCAGCCAGAACTCTGCCATGGCGCCGGCCGGCTGGAGCCATGGCGCGAGCGACGCCTCTATGCCGAGCCGATGGGCCATCGCCATGCCGTCGTCGACCGCTCGGCGGGCGTCGGTATACCTCCCAGCGCCGAGGAGCGCCTCGATCCGGTTCATGACGCCGATGCTGACCGTGTCGGCGTTCCCGAGGCGAAGGCCCACCCGTTCGGCTTCCTCGGCCGCGTCGAGTGCGCCGGCGATGTCGCCGAGCACGGCTTGCGTGATCGCGAGAAACCCCAGAGCGCCGGCCACCTCCAGGTCCGCCTCACGGGTCCCGAGTGTCCGACCCAGGGCGACCGCCTCCGTCAACAGCGCAGTCGCCTCGACATTCCGCCCGACCTGCATCCGGACCCCACCCAAGATGCCAAGACCCCGGAGGCGATCCAGCGTCGGCTCCGGTCCCGCGGCGGCGTAGGCTTCCTCCGCAGCCACCTCCATCTCTGCCCATTCGCCGCACTCGCTGGCGAGGTACGACGACAAGGCGAGCAACTCGATGAGGTCAGCCGGGTCACCCCCCGTCCGAGCCAGGGCCAGGGCGCCACGCACTGCCTCCAAGGCATAGCGCGGGCGGCCCGCCATGAACGCCATGTAGCCGACCGACCGGCGCAACGCCACGGGGTCGATGACCGGTTCCGCGCCGCCGCTCGGCGCGGCGTGGAGCTCCAACTCCAGGGCTCGCTCGAACGCACCTTGCGCTTCCGTCCACGCACTCGCGGCCTCAGCCGCTCGACCGGCCGCGACGAAGGCGACGAACGCTTCCGCGGGCTGGTGCGACGCGGCGAGGTGGTGTGCTCGCTCGGCGGCCGCCGCAGCGGCGCCGGCGGCGGCGAGGTCCGGGTGCGCCGCGAGGGCGTCGGCGACGCGGCGATGCAGGCTGCCCCTGTCTCCCGGCAGCAACTCGTCGTAGACGGCCTCGCGCAGGAGCGCGTGGCGGAAGCGGTAGTGCTGCCCGTCCGGAGCCGGCTCGACCAGGAAGCGACCGCTGGCCTCGCGCAGCGCGTCCCGAGCCTGGGACGCCGACACCTCGTCGTCGATGGCGGCGTCCAGGAGCCTGTGGTCCCAATCGCGACCGATGACCGCGGCCACGCGCAGGACGTCCAGGGTCAGACGGTCGAGGTCGGCCAGCCGGTCCAGGATGATCGATCGGAGGGATGGACTGATCCTGGAGTCGGGACCGCTCGCGACGAGCTCCTCCACGTAGAACGGGTTCCCCTCCGCCGCACGGACGACGGCCGCGACGGCCGTAGTCTGGAGCGACGGGTCGTTCTCGCCAACGATGCCGGCGATCTGGGCCGCCACTGCCTGGTCGTCCAGCGGTCCAAGGGCGATCCGCTCGACCGGGTCGCGACGCTCCATCGTCACGAGCCAGGGCTGCAGGGGGTGGCGCCGGTGGACGGCGTCCGAGCGGTACGCGACGACGAGTCGCACCGGGTCGTCGCGCAGTCGAAGCGTGAGATAGCGCAACGCGTCGAGCGTGGAGGCATCGGCCCAATGGAGGTCATCGATCACCAGGACGACATCCTCTCTGGTCCCCACGGCGACCAAGAGGTCCCGCAGCCGACCGAACCGGATCGCCTGTCCAGCTTCCGTCGGGGTCCCGGGCGCCGTCGGGTGCGCGCCGCCCAGCTCGGCCAGCAGGTCCCGGGCATCGGCGCCGACCATCGTGTCGGAGTCGCCGGCCAGATCCTCCAGGAACTCCAGGATCGGGCTGAAGGGAATCGACCCGCTGGCCAGTTCCAGGCATGTACCGGTCAGGATCCGGACGGGCCGGCGACCCTCCGCCGAGGGTGGTGACGCAAGGATGAGCGCAGCCTCGGTCAGAAAGCGCGTCTTGCCGATGCCTGCCTCGCCGGCGACGACGATGAGCAGGTTCGGGCCACCCCCGCGGACGGTGCGGACGAGCGCGCCGAGCTCAGCCTCCCGACCGACGAAGTGCTGGCTCGAGACCCGCGACACCATGCGCGGAGTATGTCGCCTGGGAGTCGTGCCTCGACGGGGGCTGATCCGCCACTCATCCGCCCGCCATGGCCGGGAGCAGGACGAGCGTATCGGTATCGGCGATCGGGGTGTCGAGCGCCTGCAGGTGGCGCACGTCCGTGTCATTGAGGAACGCGTTGACGAACCGGTTGAGATCGCCGTCCGGGGCCAACAGCTGTGCCTCCAACGACGGATGCGCGGCGACGAGCCCCGCGATGACCTCCCGGACGGTCTGGCCGGACACGGAGACGAGCTTGGCGCCGCCCGTCGCCGCGCGGAGGGTCGGCGGGATGCGGACGGTACTCACGACGCGCTCGCCAGCCACGCTTCGAACGCGTTCAGCGACGGCCGCAGCACCGGCGCCAACCCTGGCTCGCCGGGACCTGCCACGCCGCCACCAACCTGTCCCAGCGTGCGGGCATCCGGGGTTTTGAGCCCATTGCCGGTCAAGAGCGCCACGACCTCGTCGCCATCGCGGATCACGCCGCGCCGACGGGCCGCAGTGACCGCCCCAAGGGTGACGCCGCCGGCCGTCTCCGGATAGATCCCCTCCAGGCGGGCCACGTCCCGGATGCCGGCCGCCGTCACCGCGTCCGCGATGGCCTCGATCGACCCGCCGCTCTCGCGTGCCAGCTGCACGGCGTAACCACCATCCGCCGGGTTGCCGATGGCCAGCGAGCGGACGAACGTGTCCGGTGCGCGGACCGGCTCGATGACATCCGTCCCGCGCTGGAAGGCCGTCGCGACCGGTGCACAGCCCGCCGCCTGG
>JANONZ010000132.1:0-2262 GCA_031421095.1 Thermomicrobiales bacterium | reverse complement strand
GATCAGGCTCAGCTCGAGGGGATCGCCCACATCTTTGAAGAGGTCGTCTTCGGCGAGGGAGAACGGGTCCTGCGCCAGGGTCTGACCGGGTCCGGGTTCCACGTCATCCTCGATGGCGAGGCGGCCATCGTCGTCGATGGGACGGAGCGCGCCCGGCTCGCCCGCGGCGAGTTCTTCGGCGAGGTTTCGATCCTCCTCGGGGAGTCGCCCATCGCCGATGTTGTCGCCGTCCGGCCACTGCGCTGCCTCGTGCTCGCCGGTCCGAGGGTGGAATCGTTCCTCATCGAGTACCCGCGGGTCATGTACCGGATGCTGCAGGCTCAGGCTCGTCGTCTCCGAGCCGCGAACCGATGGCGGAGCTGAGCCGGCCGTTCCCACCCGGCGAGTACCCGGTCCTCGTGGTCGGCAGTGGCCCGGGCGCGCTCCAGGTCTCGTACTCGCTCCGACGCGCCGGCGTGGATCACGCCGTCGTGTCGGCGGATCCGGCGCCGGGCGGGATGTTCCGCCGCTGGCCGTTCTTCCAGCGCCTCCTGTCGTGGACCAAGCCGTACGCCCAGGCCGCCCGTGGTAGCCGGACGTACGAGCGTTACGACTGGAACAGCCTGCTCGGCGAGGAGCCGGACACACGGGCGATCCAGCCAGAGTTCATGGACGGGACCTCGTACTTCCCGTCGCGACCGGAGATGGAGGCGAACCTTGTCGCGTTCGCCGAGCGGGCAGCGATCCGCGTCCGGTACGGCTGCCGCTGGACGGCCACCCGCCACGAGCCCGACGCCGACGGCGGACGCTTCGTGGTCGAGACGACCGACGGCGAGTACCGCTCTCGTGCCTTCGTCGTGGCCGTCGGCGTGGCCGAGCCTTTCACGCCGCCGGGCGACGGGCTCGAGCACGCCCACCACTACGCGGACGTCCGGCCCCCCGAGACATATGCCGATCGACGAGTGTTCATCATCGGCAAACAGAACTCGGGCTTCGAGCTCGCGAACGGCCTCCTGCCGTGGGCGCGCCAGCTCGTTCTCGCCTCACCTTCAAAGGCGCGCCTGTCGGTCGACACGAAGTCGCTCGTCGGTGTCCGGGCTCGCTATGTCCAGCCGTTCGAGGACCACGTCCTGGGCGGCGGCGTCAGCGTCCTCGACGCGGCCCTCGACCGGATCGAGCGAGACCCCGGCGGCACCCTGACCGTCCACCTGCGGCGGACCGACGGCGGAGCCGATCTGGCGGTCGAGGTCGATGAGGTCATCTCCGCGACCGGGTTCGTCTGTCCGCTCGTCGATCTGCCGGCCCTCGGCGTGACGACCTTTGGGGCGAGTCGGCTGCCGGTGCAGACCCCGTGGTGGGAGAGCACCACCCTGCCTGGTGTCTTCTTCGCCGGGACGATCGGGCAGGGCGCCAAGGGACTCCAGAAGCACGGCATCCCGGCCAACTCCGGGGCTGTTCACGGTGCCCGGTACAACGCCCGGGTGTTGGCCGAGCGTGTGGCCCGCACCCGGTTCGGCTACCAGCCCGAGCGGCCACACCTCCCGCTCGATGGCGCCGTGTCGTTCCTCGCGACCGAGCTCAGCGAGGCACCCGACCTGTTCCACCAGCGCGGCTACCTCGCCCGGGTCATCACGACCGATCCCGCCGGCGGGTTCCGCGATGACGGGGCCTGGCCGCTCGCGGATTTCCTGGACGCAGGCGGGCCGAACGCTCTCGCCGCGACGCTGGAGGCGGACGGCTCCGGCGCGATCTATCCGGTCCTCTATACCCGGCGCGCCGGGCGCATCGCTGAGCGCATGCTGGACGTTGATCCGTTTCTCGGCTACGGAGCGGAGGACGGGCGCCGGATCATCGGGGAGCTGGCCGGACAGGTCGCTGCCGGCCCACCGTAGGTTCTGCCGTCAGGCCGGGACGCCCACAGCCCGGTCAGACGAGACGGCGCGGGATCGTCTCCGACCAGGCGCGCCGGAAGAACGGCTCCCCATCGACATCGACAGCGAGGTCGACGGTCAGCCGGAAGGCGTCGACATCGCTCGTCTGTGTCGAGCGGGCGCGGATCTCCGTCTCGAATGCGTGCTCCCGCCAGCGGTAGACGACGTCAGCGTCAAGGGTCGCCCTGGCCGGATCGGTGTCGCTCGCGGCGAGCTCGATCGTCTCGGCGGCGTACAGGCGGCGCCCGTCTTCGAGGATGTCCTCGCCGCCGTCGTGGATGGTCACGGTCGTCGTGCCCGCGATGACGTCGGTCGTGATCCGCCAGATCGGGTCGTCGGCTGAACCCTCACC
>JANONZ010000131.1:0-2788 GCA_031421095.1 Thermomicrobiales bacterium | reverse complement strand
CGAGAAGGCGGAGCACGAGCTCGCGATCGACGAGGGCGTCCATGCCGGCGACATCGACCTCGTCATCGACACGGCGCCCTTCTATCGGCTCACTGCGCGCGAGGCGCGCGCGATCGTGGACGAGGTGCGGGACGCGCTCGGGTCCTGGCGGGCGATCGCGGCGTCGGTGCCGCTCGGCGAGGTGGAGATCGAGACCCTCAGGGGCGCGATCGACGCGTAGGGCGGTCTCCGGGTGCGGGCACGGTGGGCGGATTCAGGTCATCGTTGGGCGTTCCCCGAGGTCGTCGAGCGTCCAGGTCGACGGGTCTCCTTCGAGGCCCATTGCCGCGCCGACGTTGAGCAGCATCCCGATCGCGAAGAACTGGAAGATCTCGTCAGGGGTGGCGCCCGACACATCCGTCACGAAGCGGTGGAGGGTGTCCCACTCCTGCCTGACCACCTGCCGGACGTCGCCGTCGTCGCAGGCGGCGTACGCCTGGAGCTGGATGAGCAGCAGGGTTCGGTCGCGAAGCAGCTCGTGGTAGCGCAGGCCCATCGCCTCGAGGACCGTGTTGCAGCCGGAGATCAAACCGGCGCCCTGCCGGTGTGCGGCGTCGTCGAAGTCCTGCCGGGTCCGCTCGAAGCTTTCGCGCACGACCGCGAGGAACAGCTGCTTCTTGGTCCCGAACAGCTGGAAGACGTACGGCTGCGAGACGCCCGCCCGGTGGGCGATGGCCTGGACGGAGGCGCCGCCGAGTCCGTGGGCCGCGAATTCGGCCATCGCCGCCGCCACGATCTCGTGGCGGCGCTCCTCTGCGGTGAGGCGCGTGGTCGAGGCGGCGGTAGTCATGCTCGCACCGGCTCGCCCGGTTCGTCAGGCTCGCCCTCGATGGTCACCCGCGGGATCCAGTCGAGGAACCGCGGCATCCACCAGTTCCAGTCGCCGAGCAACGTCATGGAGGCGGGCAGCAGCACACTCCGGATGACCGTCGCGTCGATGAACACTGCGACCGCCAGGCCGAGTCCGAGCTGCTGGATGAACACGAACTTCAGGGTCACGAAGACGGCGAAGACGACGACCATGATCGAGGCGGCGCTGGTGATCGTGCCCGAGGTGACGGAGATGCCCCGCGCCACCGCCTCGCGCGAGTCGAGTCCATGGTCGCGGGCCTCCTTGATCCGGGTCAGGATGAACAGGTGGTAGTCCATCGACAGTCCGAACAGGATCGTGAAGATGAACAACGGGACCCAGCTCTCGATCACCCCGCTTGGTGTGATCCCGAGTGGCTCGGCCAGCCAGCCGCTCTGGAAGACCAGGACCAGCACGCCGTAGGCCGCCGCCGTGGAGAGCAGGTTCAGCAGGATCGCCTTGATCGGGATGACGATCGAATGGAAGGCGATGAGCATCAGCAGGAATGACAGTCCCAGCACGAACAGGAAGATCGTCGGGATCCCGTCGGCGTAGAGCTGGGTCACGTCGGTTGAGTACGCCGCGCCGCCAGTGACATAGGTCCGGACGTCGGGGAGTCCGTCGAAGACCGATGGATTCAGCTCGCTGCGCACCTGGCGGACCAGATTCCGGTTGGCCTCGTCATTCTGTCCGCCGGCCATCGTGAACGACACGAGGGCCGCCTTGCCGTCACGTGATGGGGTCACCTCGACCGGCTCGTGCAGCCCCTCGATCTTGAGGCCATCGACCTTGAGACGCTCGATCGCCGCCTGCGTCTCGGGCTGGTCGGCGTGGGTCACCACGACGGCGAGTCGCAGCTCGGTCCCCTCCGGCCACTTCTGGTCCATCAGCTTGATCCCGGCGACGCCGTCGATCGAGTCGGGGAAGGCCGTGATGTCGGTGACCCCGGTTCGCAGGCCAAGGACCGGCGAGGCAAGGGCGAGGAGCAGGGCCGTCGAGACGACCGCCAAAGGGATCGGCCGGGCCATCACGGCGGTCACCATCGCACCCCAGAACCCGCTGCCCTCCTGGCGATCCGAGCGTCGATCCAGCCAGGCTATGGCGGACCGGCCCCAGTGGCTGATCGGTCCAAGTGGCAGGGCGGCCACGATCCGAAGGAGCCAGGTTGATGGGCGGCCCAGGTTCACCCGGTCGCCCAGGATGGACAGTGTGGCCGGCAGGAAGGTCAGGCTGCCGATCACCGAGACGAGGACCACCGAGATCGTCCCGATCGCCATCGATGTGAACAGCGAGACACCCAGCGTGACCAGGCCGGCCAGCGAGATCATCACCGCCAGCCCGGAGAAGAAGACGGCCCGGCCGGCCGTGCTGCTGGAGACTTCGATCGCCTTCGCCCGGTCGCGACCGTTTCGCCGCTCCACCCGGAACCGGGTGACCATGAACAGGGAGTAGTCGACCGCCACGGCCAGGCCGATGAGCACGATGAGCTGGGTCGCGTTCGGACTGACCGGGCCGACGATCTGGCTGTAGATGCCCAGGATCCCGAACGCGGCCACGAGTGAGGTGACGGCCAGGACCAGCGGGACCACGGAGGCGACGATCGCCCCGAACGCGAAGAGCAGGATGATGAAGGTGAGTGGCAGCGTGAGCTGGAGCGAATCGTCGAGGCCGGCCCCGATCAGCTCGTTGATGTCGTCGTTGATGAACGTGCGGCTGACCACGTGGATGGTCAGCTCGGGATGGGCGGCGCGGGCGGCGTCGACGATCGGGAGCACCGGTTCGAGAAGGGTCCTGACCCGGAGGTCATCGCCGGGAACACGGGTGACGATCCGGACGGTCGTCCCGTCGGCCGAGATCAGGCCGGCCTGCGGCGGAACCTCGAACGGGTTGACCAGCTGG
>JANONZ010000130.1:0-1790 GCA_031421095.1 Thermomicrobiales bacterium | reverse complement strand
AGCTGCATCGTGTCCTTGAACAGGCACGGACCGGCGGCGAAGCCCGGCCCGGGCAGGTCTGCCGCCCGCGGGTAGTCCTCGCGGATGGCGTGGAGGATGTTCGTGTAGTCCACGCCGGCCTGGTCCGCGATCATGAAGAACTGGTTGGCCACCGCGAACTTCATGTAGCGCCAGGTGTTCGTGAAGAGCTTGGCCAGCTCCGCTTCCTTGGTCGTCGTCCGGATCGTCGAGGCGGCGAGCGTCCCAAACAGCGCGGTGGCCCGCCCCGCGGCGATGTCCGTGTCCGCGCCGATGATCTGCGGCAGGGTGTGGAGTTCCTCGAGGGCATGCCCCTCGGCGATCCGCTCCGGGCAGAACGCGACGTCCACACGGCGGCCGCGGTCCGCCAGATGCTGGGCGACATACGCCGTGGTCCCAGGGTAGACCGTGCTGCGCAGGACGACCAGCGCGCCGTCGCGCAGGTACGGGGCGACCTGCTCCACGGCCTTCTCGAAAATCGTCATGGACGGCCCGAGGAACTCGTCCACCGGGGTACCGATGACGACGACCAGCTGGTTGGTCCGGGTGATCATCGCGCCGTCGCTACCGAACGACAGACGACCGGTCGGCAGGATCTCGCGCAACAGCTCGTCCGCACCGTTCTCCATGAACGGCATCTCGCCGGCGGCGATCCGCTCCAGGGTGGCGGGATTCGTGTCGTAGATCCCCACGCGCAGGCCCGCACGGGCGAATGCGAGGCTCAGGGGCAGTCCCACGTGGCCTCCGCCGCCGAGCACGACGAGGTCCAGGTCCACGGGAGGCATGGTCATGTCCCCGACTCTAGCAGCCCGGTGCGGCCGGTCACCGGCCCGATGGTCGCGCCCGGTACCAGTACTTCAGCGGAGCGGTCAAGTCGGAGGCAACGATCCTGTTCAGTCAGCCACGGGCAGCGGTAGACAGCATACCCATCGGACCATGGATGACGATCGGGCCGGTGTTCGGGGGGTCATCGCGCGCTAGGCTACATGTAACGTCCGGATCACAGGAGTGGCACCAAGGATTGGACGCCTGGCGTGAGGATCTGCTCGCGAATGCCGGCCGGGTGGCCGCGCGCTCACTGGATAGTCTTGAACGTATCTTCAGCCCTTTTGTCCGGGTTGCGGCGGCCCGCTACTCGCTATTGTTGACATTCACCATCATTACGGTCACGCGTCTGGCGGGAGCCCTTGATCAGGGCAATCTCGCCCTCGATCTCAAGATCTATCGAGCGGCCGCGAAGGCAGTCCTGGACGGAAGAGATCCATGGATGGCCAGCGTGAACGACATCGTGTTCGCGGCGACGCCACCCACTCTCCTCGCCTACCTCCCCAGCGCGCTGATCACCGAGGATGTGGCCATCGGCCTGTATGGTGTCGTGACAGTCGCGGCCGCCGTATACGTGATCCGGACGCTCCGGCTGCCCTTGTGGTGGCTCCTGTTCCCGCCTATCGCGGAGGGCGTGTTCCTCCTCAATCCCGACGTCCTCGTGATCGCGCTCCTGGTCGCGAGCGGCTCCGTCGTCCAGGGCCTGTCTGTCCCGTTGAAGATCTACGCCGTCGTGCCGCTCGTCATGGGCGGCCGATGGCGTCCCGTCGTCGTGGGTGGCGCCCTCTGTTTGCTTTCGGTTCCACTCTGGCCGCTCTTCCTGAGCGGCCGCGAGCGCATCCAGGACGCACTTTCGACGCAGTCTTTCGGCGGATTGAGCGCGTGGGGCAATTGGCTCATGGTCCCGACGATCATCGCGCTCGCGATCATCTGGCGACGCGGCGCAG
>JANONZ010000129.1:0-4660 GCA_031421095.1 Thermomicrobiales bacterium | reverse complement strand
AGGCTCATCGTCTCCGGCGACACGGCAACGAGCGCCTCGGCGATGGCCCGGCGCGCCGTGAACGGCTTGTCGGAGACATCGACCATCCGCGGACGGCCGGATCGATCGACATGCGAAAGGCGTCGCCGCTCGGCGCGCGGGGCTGTTCTTGCGTCCATCTGGTCCTCCGGTATGTGGCGGGTCGGCCCGTTGGCCGGGCTGGTTGGTCAGGCTACTCGTCGGGTTGCTGGTCACGCATGGTCAAGCCACCAGAGCGCCACCTCGGCGCCTGCCGGAAGCGAATCGTCGGTTTCGGGGATCACGGCGAGAGCATCGGCCGCAGCCAACGCTGAGATGACATGACTGCCCTGCCCACCCGCCAGTCGTATCCGAACGCGGCCCTGATCGTCACGACATGGAGCCCCGGTCGCGTCACGTTCGGCTTCAACGCGCAGGAAGGCCCGCCGACCGTGGCTCTTCGTCACGGCCTCGCCCAGGACCGCCCGATCAACCGGCCGGAACAGGTCGCGCCGCCCGGCCAGACGGCGGATGGCGGGGCGAACGAAGAGCTCGAAGGTGACCGCGGACGAGACCGGATTACCTGGCAGGCCGAACAACAGGATCGGGGCGCCTCCGCCGGTTCGCTCTGCCGTCCCGAACGCGAACGGCTTGCCGGGCTGGACGGCCACGCGCCAGAGATCGATGGTGCCGATCGTCTCGATGGCGGTCTTCACGACGTCGTACGGCCCGACGGATACTCCACCCGACACGATGAGGGCATCCGCGCCGGCCGCCAGACCGGTCCGCAGTCGTGCCAGGACGTCGTCGAGATCGTCCAGGGCGATGCCGAGGTCGATGGCCTCCGCGCCGGCGGCCGCCACCAGCGCCCGCAGGCCAGGGCCGTTGGCGTCAGGGATCCCGGCCGGACCGAGTGGCTCGCCGGGCGAGCGGACCTCGTCACCGGTGGCCAGCACGCCGATCCGCGGGACCCGATGGACGACGACCTCGCCGACCCCGGCACCGGCGATGAGAGTGACCGCGGCGGCCGTGATCCCGGAACCCGGACGGAGCAGGACGGCGCCGGCCTGCAGGTCGCTCGCTGCCGCGCGCACGGACCAACCGGACGGCACGACCTCGTGGACCAGGCAAGCGGCCGGCAACGGCCCTTGCGCGTCGCGCCCACGCACTCCGGTCATGCCCGCGGCATCGACCGGTGTGGTCGCCTCGACCGGCACGACCGCGTCGGCTCCTTCGGGCAGGCGGGCGCCGGTCGCGATCCGGGCGGCACTTCCCGGCACCACACGGACATCTGGCGCAAGACCGGCGCGGACCTCTCCGATGACCCGGAGCTGGACCGGGTCGTCAACCTGCGCGGCGTCCGTGTCGGCGGCCTGGATCGCATACCCGTCCATCGCGGAATTCGGCCACGGCGGCAACGAGACAAGGGCGATGACCTGTTCGGCCGTGATGCGACCCAGTGATGTGGCTGCGGCGATCCGTTCCGTGCCCACCGATGCTGTTACGGCGAGGACGGCATCGCGTGCCGCGTCGACGCTGATCAAGCCGGGTGTGGGCGGTGCAGGTCGCCCGGGCGACGTGCGCGGCACGGGTCGCGTTGGCGGCGCCGGCGGCGTCGTCACGGTGTAGCGACCGTTCCGCCAGGTCCCATCGCCCGGACGCGAAGCGCCTCGGCCACGCCGCGACGGGTCACGATGCCGGCCAGCGCCCCGCTGTCAACGACCGGCAGCCCATCCAGCCCGGAGCGCTGCAGCTGATCGAGAACTGCGCGGATCGGGGTCTGCGAGTCGACGACCGGCATGGCCGGCGGCACGACCATCAGGTCCTGCGCGCGTGTCGTCGGCCAGCGATCGGGACGGATCCGACGCAGCTGGGCGACGCCGATCATGCCAAGCAGGTCCGGCCCGCGAACGACAGGCAGCGACGGCGATGCCGAGCCATCGAGAACGCGGGCTGCGAACGTGTCGAGGGTCAGGCCCGGCGGCACCTGCTGGACGACGCGGTCCATCACCTGGCCGGCACGCAGGTCGCCGATGATCGCGTCCATGTGCGCCTGACGTCTGACCACGCCTGCGGTGCTGACGAGGAACCAGCCCGTGAGCGCGATCATCAGCCCATCGACGGAGTCGGCGGCAAGGATGAACACGACCCCGAAGGCGGCCATACCGATGCCGAGGGTCCGACCGATCCGCGCGGCCGTACGCAGGCCGGCCTCAGGATCGCCGGAACGGCTCCAGGCGATGCCCCGGACGACGCGGCCACCGTCCAGCGGGAAGGCCGGCAGCAGGTTGAATGTCCCCAGCAGCAGGTTGAGCGTGCCGACCACGAACGCGATCTCGCCAGCGACCTGGATCGGCGGCGGGCCGACCAGAGACGCGGCGACCGAAACCAGGAGCAGCCCGCCACCCAGCCCGAGGCTGACGAGCGGTCCGGCGATCGCCACGGACACCTCGTCCCGTGGCCGGGCGGTCGTCAGGCTCGGGCTCGCCGCCGCCCCGAAGAAGTAGATGACGACCGGTCGAGTCGGCAGCCCGATCCGCCGCGCGACGAATGCATGACCGAGTTCGTGGAGCAGCGCGGAGACGAGCAGCGAAGCCGCGACGACGGCCCCGATGAGCCAGCGGACGAGGGGGCTCGTGGAGGGGTCCATCCGCTCCACCTGGGTCGCGACCGAGACGGCCAGAACGGCCAGGATGATCGCCCACGAGACATGGATGCGGATCTCGAATCCGAACAGCCGCAGGATCGGGATCGTGCTCACCGGCCGGATCCCGGCACCGAGGCCAACTCGGGCGAGGCTGGCTCGGACGCATCGGCGCGCGTGGGTCGCCGACCGACGACCCAAGCCAGGAGGAGGGCGACCGCGATGATGACGAGGCCGACGACCATCGCCGTCTCCTGCCAGAACTGGAACGGGAAGAGCTGGACGAGCCGCTCCGTCGCCGGATCGAACAGGTAGGAGCCCGCCGGGAAGAAGATCCGGTGGAACACCTCGAACAGGGCGTCGAAGGCGACCACGGCCGTGGCGCCGATGACGACGACGCCGACCGTCAGCCCGAGCGCTCCGCGTCGGACCGCGCGCCACGTCCCAAGCCGATCGGTTCGACGGCTGGCGAGGACAAGGATGACGACCGAGACGAGCGCGAGGACCCACAGACCCATGAAGACGGTCCGGACGTCTGCCATGTGGTCTCGCTCACGCGAATCAAGGACCGCCTCGCCGCCGAGCTCCACATTGAACGCCGGCGGACCGAGCACGAGGTCGGACAGGATCGCGTCCGTCGCGCGACGGAGGTCGTCCGGCGCGAATCCGGTCCAGGCGGCGGCCTGCGATCGGTCCTGCTCGAAGGCGACCCATTGCGGTGTGAGGAACGGCAAGATCGCGATCGTCACGATGACGATCGCCGTGGCCAGACCGATGAGGACCGACGAAGCTCGGCCAACGAGGGCGTTCACCGCCCCATCCTAGCCCGTCCGGGCTGGATCACTCGTCCCCGAGGGTCCTCGCCTGGTCCCACCAGCTCTCGATCGTGAGGTCGCTGGGCGGCTCCATCTCAAGCTCGGACGCTGCTCGGCGGACACGCGCTCGAAGGTCGTCGAGGCTGAGCGCCAGGATGTCGCGCAGGCCATCCACGCCGGCCTGGTTGAGCAGCTGATGCTCGGCTGGGCCAAAGCTCGCCAGATTGAGCATGAGGGCCTCGTCGCGCCAGTCGAGGACCTCGAGGATGTCCGTGGCGAGCTGATCCGCCAGCGTCTGGCGGCGAGTAGGGGTTTCCGACACCTCCAGCAGGAGACCGGTCGTGAAGATCCCCATACGGTCGAGGCGTGCCAGCAGGACAGGCTCGATGCGGGTCAGTTCGTCGATGGGTGGCACGGCGGGGCTTGGCCTCCAGGTGATTCCAGGGTCGGTGTCGATTCTACGCTGGCTTGTCACCGAAGATCGTGTAGTGCCAACCCTTCTCGGCCTCGCCGGTGAGCTCCAGCATGACGTGCTTCACGCGCGTGTATTCCTCGAACGAATAGGCGGACATGTCCTTCCCTGAACCCGATTGCTTGAAACCGCCGTGGGGCATCTCCGAGGTCACCATCAGGTGGTCGTTGACCTGAACGTGGCCGAAGTCGAGGACACGTGCCGCCTCCATCGCAATGAAGACGTCACGGGTCCAGATGCTCGCGGCCAACCCATAACGGGTGTCGTTGGCAAGCGCGAATGCCTCCTCGATCGTGTCAAATGGCAGGACCGCGAGAACAGGTCCGAAGACCTCGTCCTGGACGATCTCGCTGTCCTGAGCGCAATCGGCCACGATCGTGGGTCGATAGAACGCACCTTCCGGGAAGCCGGCCACCTCCGGTCGGTAGCCGCCTGCAACGACTCGGGCACCCGCCGCCACAGCGCGCTGGACGAAGCCATCGGTCCTCGCAACCTGGGTCTCACTGATGAGCGTGCCCAGGTCCGTCGCAGGATCGAACGGGTCGCCGACCCGCACGGCATCGAAGAGTTCCGCGATCCGCGCCAGGAACGCGTCGTAGATGCTTCGATGGACATACGCTCGGGTCGCGGCCGTGCAGTCCTGGCCGCCATTGATGAGCGCCCCAGCCGTCGCCCCGCGGGCCGCCGCCTCCAGATCCGCATCGGCGCACACGATGAAGGGCGCCTTGCCAC
>JANONZ010000128.1:0-1745 GCA_031421095.1 Thermomicrobiales bacterium | reverse complement strand
CACGAAGACGACCTCCGGCCACTGGTTGTGCGGTACCCGAGCCATCTGGCTGCTTCCCCGGAATGTCAACGGCCGATGCCGGTGTGATTGACATTATGGGATGATAAGCCCAAAATGTCAATCGTCTGACCACTCGATCGCGACAATCTACCGGTCGTCGCCTACTACAGACACGTCGACCCTTTCGGTTGACACGTCGTCGACGGGCAGTAGTATAGCGACGCGATACTATAAGTGTCATATACTATCGAGGACCCATAGCATGAGACAGTTCGTCGGCCGAGCGGGGCTGATTGCCAGGATCACGGCCGAGTGGGAAGCCGTTCGGGCAGACGGCGAAGGCCGGTTGATCACGGTCCGTGGACGGCGGCGCATCGGCAAGACGTGGCTCGTCGAGGAGTTCATCGAGCGAGCGACTCCTTCGCACGTCTTCTTCGCTGCGAGCGCGCAGACGGAGGAGCGTGAACTGGGCCTGTTCGCCCGGGAGCTCGCGTCCTCAAGCATGCCGTCCCACCGACTGGGCGAAGGAACCGAGTTCTCGACCTGGCAGGCAGCCCTGGTGGCGGCCGCGACCGACACCGACCAGGCCCGACCGAGCGTCATCGTCCTCGACGAGTTCCCCTACCTCCTCGGAGAGACCGAGCAGTCGCGCCAAGCAGTCCTCGGTGCCGTGCAGACGGCGTGGGACCGGACGCTGAGCAAGCAGCCCGTGCTCCTGATCCTTGTTGGCTCGGACCTAGCCATGATGGAGCAGATCACCGCGCACGGCCGGCCGCTCTACCAGCGGACCAGCCGCGAGATCTTCGTGCCGCCGCTCGACCCGTCGGAAGCGGCGGCGCTCTCCGGCCTCTCCGGTGGGGACGCTCTCGACAGCTACCTCGTCACGGGCGGGTTCCCG
This sequence comes from Thermomicrobiales bacterium, assembly GCA_031421095.1. Lineage (GTDB taxonomy): Bacteria > Chloroflexota > Limnocylindria > Limnocylindrales > CSP1-4 > SPCO01. The sequence continues at coordinate 847 of JANONZ010000128.1, read as the reverse complement.
AAGGTCGTGCGAGCGAAGATGGGCCGCTCCCTCAAGGACTTCCTTGAGGACCAGCTCGCCGACGACGGGTCGCCGTTGATCGCCACGGGGCGGCAGGTGCTCGACGGCGAGTTCGCGCCGAGCACACAGGCGCGCGCCATTCTCTCGGTCATCGGGGAGGGGTTCCGCCGGCGGACCGACATCGCGAGCGAGATCGGCGTAGAGGCGCACAACCTCCAGGGCCCGCTCAACACCCTCGTGGACAAGAAGCGCGTCGTCGAGAGTCGCCGGCCCCTCTCGACGGGGGCGTCACGCGACGCGCGGTACGAGATCGTGGACCCTTACCTGCGCTTCTTCATGCGCTTCGTCGATCGCTACCGGGGCGAGATCGAGCGGGGCCGGGGCCGTGTCGTCGCCAAGGCCATCCTCGCCGACTGGCTGACGTACCGAGGCAAGGCGATCGAGGCGCTGATCCGCGAGGCCGTCGACGAGATCCTGCCTGACTCGCGCTTCGGCTCCGCCGCGGCGGTTGGCGGCTTCTGGACGACGGACCACCAGATCGAGATCGACCTCGTGGGCGCTGATCGCCGCGACCCGCCGGCCAAGCGGGTCGATTTCATCGGGTCGATCAAGTGGCGGGAGAACAAGCCGCTCGGCTTCACCGACCTCAATGCGCTCACCCAGAAGGGCGCGTCGATCCCGGGCGTGGGTTCGGCGACGAAGACGGTGGGCGTAACGCGCTCCGGCGTGGACGCGCGCGCCGCGAGCGCCTTCGACATCATCCTCGAGCCCGACGAAATCCTCGCCGCTTGGACCCGGCGCTGACATCCGCCCCGCTCGCAGCTCGAGTGGTGCGTCCGGTAAACCC
>JANONZ010000127.1:0-3944 GCA_031421095.1 Thermomicrobiales bacterium | reverse complement strand
CGACGCCAGTGATGCGATCATCGAGATCGTCACCTACGACTCGACCACGATCCACAACACGGTCGCCATCGCCGACACCTTCCGGTCGATCGGCTACCCCGCATCCAAGGTCCGCTACCTCATCAACCGGGCGGATTCGCTGGGCGGACTCGACCCCGCCGACCTGGAACGGGCGCTCGGTCGCGTGCCGGAACACCGGGTCATCTCGGATGGCCGGCTCGTCGTCAAGTCCAACAATGAAGGCGTGCCATTCGTCCTGGCGGAACCCGCCGCGCCCATCAGTCAGGACATAGCCCGCACCGCGGTGGAGATCCTGAACGCAGGTCGGGTCGCCGCCGTGGCCGGGCGGTCCTGAGCCCGAGATGTCGGATCCGCGCCCGATCGGGGTCTTTGACTCCGGGGTCGGTGGCCTGACGGTCCTGCGGGAGATCCTCCGTCGCTCACCGTCCGAGTCGACCCTGTACCTGGGTGACAACGCTCGCGCCCCGTACGGCGTCCGGTCCGACGACGACGTCCTGGCCTTCTCGACGCAGTCGCTCGACCTGCTTGCGGAGCGCGACGTCAAGGCCATCGTCGTCGCCTGCAACACGTCGACGGCCATCGCCCTCGGCACCCTCCGACGCCGCTACGACCTGCCGATCCTGGGCGTGATCCGGCCCGGCGCTTCCGCCGCCGCGCTCGCGACCCGCAATCGCCGCGTCGGAGTGATCGCCACGCCGGCCACGATCCGGACCCACGCCTACTTCGCCGCGATCAAGGATGAGAACCCCGCGGTCGAGGTCTACGAACACGCGACGCCCACGCTGGTCCCGCTGGTCGAGGCCGGGGAACTGTCCGGCCCGATCGCCGAGGCGGCGGTCGCCGCCGCCCTCGGGCCCCTGCTCGGCGAGCGCGACGTGGCCGGCGAGTCCATCTTCCCCAAGGCCCTCGGCGCGTCGATCGACACCCTCCTGCTGGGTTGCACGCACTATCCACTCCTGCGCGCGGTCATCGCCGCCCAGGTTGGCGAGCGCGTCGCGATCGTCGACTCTGCCACGGCCACCGCCTCCGCTCTGGCGGAGCTGTTGAGCGTCAACGGCCTGGAGGCGCCCGGTTCGACCCGTGGCACGGCGGCCGATGCCGGGATGTCCGGCCACGAGCGCCCGATCGAGCAACTGACCGAGGCGGTCCACCTGCAGCTGACAACCGGCGATCCGGCGTCATTCCACGCGCTCGCCGGCCGGCTGTTCGGCTCGGCGTTCCCGGACGTCGAGCGGATCCAGCTGACGGTCGCCTCCAGATGAGCGAACGCCCGGTGCGAGGCGGGCGTGGCCCGGCCTGGCGCGACGACCGTGTCTGGCAGGCTGGCTTCCTGTTGGGTTCGGCGCTGGGCGCTGCCGCCGCGGTCGTCGGACATCATGCTGAACGGTCGGCCCGGCGGGGCGGGCTGGTCGATTGGCCGGCGGTGGAGCGCATCGCGATCGGTCGCCTGCGGGCGGCGCCCGGGTCCCTGGAACCGGCAGAGCTGCGGGCCGCCGAGCCCGCCTACGCCGAGGCGATGGCGCGCATCGTGCCGGCCCTCTCGGCCGCTCTTCACACGCAGCTGCCGGGCGTCGTGGAGCGCACCGCCGTGGTCGATCGGGCCGGCTGGGTGCAGGCCAATACGGGCGCGTTCGAATCGCTCATCTGCAGGCTGGAGAAGGATCTCCTGGAGCAGGTCATGCCGCCCGGCGGTGGACTGGCCAAAGCCACGATGGCGCTCGCGAACCGGTGGGCGACGACGCGCCAGCTGGGCCTGTTGCTCGGGTTCATGGGCAGTCGTGTGTTGGGCCAGTACGATCTTGCGTTGCTATCGGCGGAGGCCGCCCCCGGCCGTCTCCTGTTCGTCGAGGAGAATATCCGCGCCACCGCCCGGTCGCTCGGGGTGCCAGTAGGTCCGTTCCGGACCTGGATCGCGCTGCACGAGACGACCCACGCCTTCGAGTTCGAGGCGCATCCCTGGCTGCGGCCGTACCTCGCCGATCGCCTGGAGCGCCAGCTCGGCCTGTTCGGCAAGGACGCCCGGGGGCTGGGTCGGCAAGCCATCAGCGGGCTCGGCCGCACGATCCGTGGTGAGGGCGACGGTCACTGGCTGGAGCGGATGATGGGGCCGGAGCAGCGCGCCCTGTTCCGCGAGACACAGGCCGTCATGAGTCTGCTCGAAGGGTTCAGCGACTACATCATGGACGAGGTCGGGCGCGACCTGGTGCCGGACGTGGAGCGGATCAGCGCGCGCTTCCACGAGCGACGAACCAAGCGGACGCCATTCGAGCGGGCGATGCTTCGGCTGACCGGCATGGATCTCAAGCTGGAGCAGTACCGCAAAGGCGAGCTCTTCGTGCGAGCGATCGCCGAGCGCCGTGGCGCGCCCGCCCTGACCCACCTCTGGGACGGCCCGGAGACGCTGCCGCGCGATGGCGAGATCGACGCCCCGGACCTCTGGATCACGCGAGTCCTGGACGGTCTGGCCGCCCCCCGAGTGGACTCGCTCGCGTGACGGATCCCCTTGTCCGACTTCCCGGCCCAGGTCGCGGGCCAGGCGGGGCCCCGACGGCCATCGCGCTCAGCCCGATCCTGTCGGCGCGCTATCGATCGCGCGACCTGGAGCGTATCCGTGCGGCGGCCCCCGGCGCACGGATCGTGACCGTCTCCGTGGAGGGCCTTGCGGACGGTCCGCTCGACGACGTCGAGGTGATGCTCCGCGGGTGGCTCAGGGCAGAGGCGTTCGATCGCCTTCTGGTTCGGGCGCCCCGCCTGACCTGGGTCCACTCCGCGACGTCGGGCGTGGAACGCGCCCTCACCCCGGTCGCCCTGGAGCGCGGGCTCGTTGTGACCAATGCCCGGGGCGTCTTCAGCCAGCCCATCGCGGAATACGTCCTGATGATGATCCTGGCCGTCAGTCGGCGGCTGCCACAGCTGCTCGAATTGCAGCGCGAACGCACCTGGCAGCCGCTGGAGGGGGTCGAGCTGCGGGATGTCACGGTCGGCATCGTGGGTCTCGGCTCCATCGGGCGGGCGGTCGGGGCACTTGCGACGGCGTTCGGGTGTCGGGTCGTCGCGGTCCGTCGTCGGAGCGAGGCCGGCTCGGCGTCGAGCGGGCGGGATGACGAGGCGGAGTCCTTCGGGGAGATGGTGCTGGACCGCGTGGGAGGACCCGAGACGCTGCCAGAGTTGCTCGCCGAGTCCGACTTCATCGTCCTGGCGGCACCGCTCACGGCGGAGACCGAGCAGATGATCAATGCCGAGACGCTGGCGATGGTCAAGCCCGGCGCGTGGCTCATCAACGTGGCTCGCGGTCGGCTGATCGACGAACGGGCCTTGATCCGCGCATTGCGCGAGGGTGATCTCGGCGGAGCGGTCCTCGATACGTTCCGTGACGAGCCGCTGCCGGCGACGTCTGCCTTCTACGACCTGCCGAACGTCATCGTGACGCCACACACCGCGTGGTCCAGCGGACGCGTCCTGGATCGCAGCGTCGAGCTCTTCTGCGAGAACCTGCGCCGCTTCGCCAAGGGCGATCCGCTGCTCAATGTGGTGGATCCCAGCGCGGGCTACTGATCCACCGTACGATCGCGGGATGCAGATCGCCATCGTCGGGCTTGCCGGATCCGGCAAGACCACTGTGTTCAACACGCTCACCCGCGGCCATGCCGAGACCGGCGGCTACGGCGGCGTCACCCTCAATGTGGGGGTCGTCAAGGTCCCCGATGCCCGCCTGGATGCCTTGGCCGCCATCTTCAAGCCCAGGAAGATCATCCAGGCCGATGTCACGTACGTCGACCTGCCCGCCCCACCACCTTCCACGGAAGGTCGCATCGGGACCGAGGAGCTGCCGGCCGAGCACCTGGCTCGGCTGCGCGACTCCGACGCGCTGCTGCATGTCGTCCGAGCCTTCGAGGACCCGGCCAATCCGCACCCCAGCGGGA
>JANONZ010000126.1:0-2198 GCA_031421095.1 Thermomicrobiales bacterium | reverse complement strand
TAGGCTTCGGGATCGTCGCGCACGGCGGCCGGATCTACCTCTTCGGTGGGTTCGGATACAGCAGCGACGACGACAACCTCGACGAGGTCATGGCGTTGGATCCGGCCGCCGACCGCTGGAGCTCGTTGTCGCCGATGCCAGTCGCGCGCCGCGCCTGGTGGGCCCATGCGGTGGGTGACGCGATCCTGCTCCTTGGCGGATACACGGACGACTTCTCGACGGAGATCTACGTCTTCGATCCAGCCATCGGAACCGCGACGGTCGCCGGTGTACTGCCGTACGGCCTCGCCGATTCGAAATTCGTGCAGATCGGCGATCGGCTCCTCACCACAGGGGGTGAATCGGGCATCCGGGTTCGGGCGCCGGGGACGTACGAGATCCAGATCGAAGGGTGACCGGGGGACGCCCTCCGCGGTCCGAACGCCCTGTCCGCCTGACATGCCCTGCTATACTGCCGACGTCCTCGAACACGGGCGGGTACGACCCGCGAATCAGGAGACCAGCGATCGCGCTTGAAGTGCGCTTCGGCCGTCCCGTGAGGCGCCCGGGCGACGAGAAGATGGCGATCCGCCGAACCGTCGGCGGCGCGACACGGGAGAGGTCTATCCGGGTCCCAGGCCACGCGGCCAGGGGCCTTTTCGTTTGCCCCTGTCGGGGGCGGGGGGCGCACTGATGCCAGCTACGGTGATCGTCGGTCTCCAGTGGGGCGACGAGGGCAAGGGCAAGACGACGGACTTCCTCGCGGAACAGGTCGCGATGGTCGTGCGTTACCAGGGCGGCGACAACGCTGGTCATACGGTGGTCAGCGGCGACGAGGTCTTCAAGCTCCGATTGACCCCGTCGGGTGTCCTCTATCCGCACATCACATCGGTCATCGGCAATGGTGTCGTGGTCAACCCGGTGACGCTCATCGCGGAACTGGACATGTTGACCGAACGTGGCATCGACGTCGCGAGGGTGCGTGTCAGCCGGAGCGCGCACGTGATCATGCCGTACCACGTCGCGTTGGACGTCGCCAACGAGGTTCGGCTGGGCGGAGCCAAGGTCGGCACGACCGGCCGCGGCATCGGACCAACCTACGGGGACCGAGCCTGGCGGCTGGGCCTGCGCATGGAGGACCTCCTTGACCGGACCGTCCTGCGCGAACGGATCGAGCGGGCGCTGCCCGACAAGAACCTGTTACTCGCCTCCATGGGCGGCGGGCGGTTCGAGGTTGAGCCGCTCATCGAGGAGGCTGCGGCCTGGGGCGTTCGGCTGCGTGACCACCTCGACGACACGACATGGCTGGTCCAGGCTGCGCTCGCCCGCGGGGAGCACGTCCTGCTGGAGGGTGCCCAGGGGACGCTTCTGGACCTGGACCACGGAAGCTACCCGTTCGTGACCTCGTCCAATCCGGTCGCTGGCGGCGCCTGCACGGGCAGTGGCATCGGACCGCTCCAGGTGGATGAGGTCATCGGCGTGATGAAGGCCTACTCGACCCGAGTGGGCTCCGGTCCGTACCCCACGGAGCTGCACGACGAGATCGGCGCGGGGATCGCGGCGCGCGGCCATGAATTCGGCACGGTCACCGGCCGGCCCCGCCGGGTGGGCTGGTTCGATGCGGTCCCGCTGCGCTACGCCGTGGCGGTCAACAGCGTCAGCAGCATCATGCTGAACAAGTTGGACATCTTGTCCGGCATCGAGACCATCCTGCTGTGCGTCGCCTACGAGCTGGATGGGCGGCGAGTGGAGACCTGGCCGTCGAGCGGCGCCGCCCTCCTGCGGGCCACGCCGATCTACGAAGCGTTTCCTGGTTGGCCGGAGCCGATCCACGGGGTGCGTTCCATGTCGGATCTGCCGGAGAACGCCCGCCGCTACCTATCGGCGATCGAGGAACACGCGTCGGTGCCGATCGTCCTCGTCTCCGTCGGGCCGGAGCGCACGCAGACGATCGAGCGGGCCTGGCGCCCGATGCGCCACCGACCGGCGTTGCCTGCGTGAGCCTGATCACGCCGACCCGGATCCTCATCGTGGGCGGCGGTGGCCGGGAACACGCCCTGGCCTGGAAGCTGTCCGCCGAGCCGGGCGTGAACGAGGTCATCGTCGCGCCCGGCAGCGACGCGATCGCCGATGAACCGCGCGTTCGGCGCGTGGCGGGCGTGGACGCGCTTGACCCGGCGGCCGTTGTGGCCGTTGCGCGCCGCGAAGCTGTCGAGCTG
>JANONZ010000125.1:0-14119 GCA_031421095.1 Thermomicrobiales bacterium | reverse complement strand
CCGGTTCATGGGCCTGATGGGCCGTCCGACGCTGGCGCCTGGAACCGGATTGTGGCTCACCGGCACGAACGGGATCCACATGATGTTCATGCGCTTCCCGATCGACGCGGTCTTCCTTGGTCGCGCCGATCCTGCCCGAGGCGGCGCCCATCCGGTCGTGTCGGTCCACCGTGGACTGCGCGCCTGGATCGGGCTCGTGCCGCTGGTCCGTGGTGCGGCCGGAGTCCTGGAGCTGCCCGTCGGCACGGCGGAACGGAGTGCCACGGCCGTCGGCGACCTGATCACCCTTGTTCCAGTCGAGCCCGCCAAGTCCGGGTGAAGGCGCTCCGGCCATCATCGGCGGATGGCGCCCCTTCGCCGACTGACATCTGTCGCCCTCGACCTCGCGTTCCCGGCTGTCTGTTCCGGCTGCGGCCGAGAGGGTCGTCCACTCTGCACGACGTGTGAGCCGGCACTCGACGCACGTCTGGCCCTGCCCGGCGGTTCGCCGATCGGGATGCCGGTCGACCTGCCCGCTCCCCTGCTCCAGCTGGAGTGGTGCGCGCCGTTCGCCGGCCCGGTCCGACACGCCCTGCACGACTTGAAGTACCGCGGTGAGCGGCGCCTGGCGGAGCCACTCGGGGCTGCCGTCGGGCGCCGGTGGGCGCGAGCCGGGACCGGTGCCCAGGTCGTCGTCCCGGTGCCGGTCCACGCTCAGCGAGAGCGCGAGCGCGGATACGACCAGGCCGCGCTCATCGCCGTCGTCGCGGCGCGTCATCTGGGTCTGCCGTTGTCCATCGCCCTGGAGCGTGGCCGGGCGACCATCGCCCAATACGAACTGGGGCGCGACGATCGAGCCGCGAATGTCGAGGGTGCGTTCCGCCTGCGGGACGGCAGTGCGGCCAACGCGCGTTCCCCGGCGATCGCGCGGTCCGTGGCGGGTCGCTGGATCCTGCTGATCGACGATGTCGTCACGACCGGCGCCACCCTTGCGGCCTGCGCGACCGCACTGCTCGCCGGCGGAGCCGTCGCGGTCTCAGCCATCGCGGTCGCCCGTGAGCGCTGACCCCTCGGCGAGGAGCCGTAGGTCGGGTCCAGCCGGTCGCCCTCGGACGTTCCACCCAGGAACGGTTTTCGCATGAGTCCCTCGTGGTCCATCACCCAGACGGTCATGGAGCGCAGTCTGGAGATCGGACCACGAGGCGTTCATCGCGAATCCGTTCCGTGGCGGAACATCGGCCCGCGCCCGCGCCCGGGTCAGCGCCCACGCCGAGGTCCGGTCGCCCGGGTCCGTGTCCGGTGGCTCGTGAGCGCTGACCGATCGGCGGGGAGCCGTATACTGGACCCCGGATGGTCGTCGACCCTGCCGCGGCTCGACCCTCCAAGCCCTGGGCAGTGGTCACCGCCTCGGAGGTACCAACGTGAGGACGATCGTCAAGGGCAAGAGCATCGAGATCCCGGAGCTGGATCGCGACTACGCCGAGCGCAAACTCCGGCGCATAGAGCGGCTGGTGGGCGACAGCACGGACGCGACCGTCGAGCTGTGGACGGAGCAGCGCAAGAGCGTCGCCGACAGCCACATCGCCGAGATCAGCCTGATGATCGAGGGGCATCCGATCCTGAGCCGCGCGTCTGCCGCGAGCTACAAGGAAGCGCTCGACGACGTCATCGACAAGATCGAACGCATGGTCGTCGATCACAAGGAGAAGCCTCGCCTCCGGCATCGGCCCGAGGAGGAGAAGCAGATCCTGCGGAGCATCGCCGATGGATCCACCGGGCCGTCGCGCGAGCGCCGGATCGTGAAGGTCAAGCGCTTCGCCATCGAGCCGATGTTCGAGGAGGACGCCGTCGCGCGGATGGAAGAGTTGGGGCACGTCTTCTTCGTCTACGTCAGCGCCGAGACGGAACGGGTGGCGATCCTGTACCGCCGCCACGATGGCGACTTCGGCCTCATCGAGCCGGTCGTCGGCGGGGAGTACACCAAGGGCCGAGGTCGCGCCACGGAACGCTACTGACCGGTTCCCGCGCCCTCGCGTCGTACGATGCGCCCGATGCTTCCCGATGGGCGACGCCTTGGCGCACACCTGCCCCTGGGCGCGGGCATGGTCAAGGCGGTCGAGCGATCCCACGAGATCGGTGCTGGCGCGCTCCAGATCTTCATCGATAACCCCACCGCGTGGCGTCGTCGCGCAGCACCGCCCGCCGACCTGCCCGGATTCCGTGACCGTCTCGTGGGGCTGGACATCTGGCCCGTGGCCGTCCACGCCTCATACCTGGTCAACCTCGCCGGCCCGGATGAGACGCTCTTCAGTCGCTCTGTGACCCTCCTGGCCAGCGAGCTGCGGCTGGCGCCGACGTTTCGTGGGCGGTTCGTCAATGTCCATGTCGGCTCTCACCGCGGGGCCGGCGTGGCGGCCGGGATCACCCGCCTGGCCGAGGGCCTCGCGTTGGTGGCGGCCGAGGTCGACGACGGTCCGGACGCGGCGGTCATCGTGCTCGAGAACTCGGCGGGGAGTGGCTTTGGGCTTGGCACGGACGTGGACGAGCTGACGCGTATCGCAGAAGCCGTGGCGGCTCGTGGCGTGCCGGAGTCCCGCGTCGCGTTCTGCCTGGACACGGCGCATGCCTGGGGCGCCGGGATCGACCTGGCGAACCCGGATGCGACCGACGCGTTCCTTGCCGATCTCGACGCCCGGATCGGACTGGATCGCCTGGTCATGATCCACCTCAACGATTCGAAGTCCGAACTCGGCTCGCGGATGGACCGCCACGAACACATCGGCGCGGGCCTGATCGGTGCGCGTGGGCTCGGCCACATCGTGCGCCACCCGGCGCTGCGGCACGTCACCTACTACCTGGAGACGCCCGGCATGGACGATGGGTACGACGCGATCAACATCGCGCGAGCCCACGACCTGGCGGCCGGTCGCCGACTGACCGACCTTCCACCCGAGGCCTTCGAGCTCCCGGGCAGCCGGGCCAGGACGGGTCCCGCGGACGTCCCGCAGAGATGAGCGTGTTGATGTCACGGTCATGGCGGCCATCCGCCGTGCTCGTGCCACTCAGCCTGCTCGTGCTCGCGGCCGTGCTGCGGCTGCCCTCGCTCTCGACGCGGGCGACCTGGGATGCAGATCAGGGACACGACATGTTGGTGCTGCGCGATCTGGTGCGCAACGGGGTGATCCCGCTGCTGGGTCCGCCGACATCGATCGGCGACGTGCACCACGGCGCCCTCTACTACTACCTACTGGCGCCGGCGGCGTTCCTGACCGGTGGCGACTCCCCGCTGGCGGTCACGACGCTCATCGCACTGGGCGGCATCGTTGCCGTGCTGGTCACGTGGTGGCTCGCTCGTTCCATCGCCGGACCCGTGGCGGGGCTCGTGGCCGGGCTGGCGATGGCGGTCTCGGCGTCCGCGGTGGAGGAGTCGACCTTCATCTGGAACCCGAACCTCATCGCGCTCTCGAGCTCCATCGCGCTTGCCGGCGCCTGGCAGGCGTGGTCCACGCGGAGGCCGGGCTGGTGGCTCCTGGCCGCCGCCGGCACCGCGATCACCATCCAGTCCCACGTCCTTGGGATCACGCTTCTGCCGATCGTGGGAGCCCTCCTCGTGGCCGACGCCCGAGGTCGTCCCCCGGGTGCGGAGCGTGGCCGAGTCTGGCGGTACGGCTTGTTGGGTCTGGCCATCGTCGCGGCCAGCTTCCTGCCACTGGTGATCCATGAGCTGCAGAACGACTTCTCGGAGGTTTATGCCGCCCTTGCGTACCTGCAGGCTGGGGGCGATCCGACTGCCTTCGGGCCGGTGGCGCGGTTCCTGGTCATCGGCGCACGGGTAGCCTCATGGCCCTTGACCGGGCTGATCACGGACGGTCCGCTGGCCGGTCTGACCGCGGCGATCATGGTCATCGCGATCGCTGTCTGGCGGGCGCTCGCGGGCTCACCGCCCGAGCGCGTTGCGGCTCGCTGGCTTGGTCTCGGCCTGCTGTGGACTGCCGGGTTTTTGGCGGTCGCGTCGCCGAGCCTGGCCACGGTCGTACCGGGCCTGCCCAACGACCACTACCACGCCTTTGCCGACCCGATGGTCTTCGTGCTGGTCGGGATGGGTGCGGCCGGCCTGTGGCGGCGAGACGTCGGCAGAGGCGTGGGCGGCGTGGGCGCTCGCCGACTCCCCGTCCACCGCGTGGCGGTCGCTACCGCCCTTGCGATCCTGGTGTCCTGGAACATGGGCCACCAGCCGTCGGCCATCGCTCCGGATGGCGGATACCCGGCCGCCGAGAGGGCCGCCCTGCGAATCGCTGAATCGGCCAGGCGCGCCAGCGCGGTGAATGGGAGCGGTACCGGGCGGGTGGTGTTGCGCTCGATCCCTGGCTTCAAGTCCGTGGAGGCCTATGTCTACCCGATCATCCGGCTCGGCGTGCCGGTCCAGGTGGACCACGACAAAGACGGCACCCGCCCAGCTACGCCATCGACGGGCACGTTCGTCCTCATCTGCGATGCCACCTTCGAGGCGATCGTGGGCGCGTCATGTGGTGGCCCGGCCGAAGCCGTCGTCGCGCCCACGGCGACCTTCGGCGACCCGATCGAGCGTTTCAACGCCGCCCCAGGCCGGACGATCTCCATCTACCGGCCGCAACCGTAGGTTCAGATCCGGAGGTTCGTGAGACACGAGTGGCTCGGCGACGCTGGCGCCAGCTGCCAACGCCCGGTTCGGACGTCAGGGCCCGATGGGCTGGCGCGCCAGGGGCCCGACGGGCTGGCGCGCCAGGGCACGGCTATCTCCTCGACCGGATCGCCGCCCCGGTTGCCTCGTCTCAGGCCCGCGTCCTGCCAACCGTCCACGTGGTGCACATTGGGCGGCTTCAGCACTCGGATCCGACCCGACGTCCGGGCGCCACGACCACTGTCGAGCGTGAACGGCTCTCGCTGACAGCACTCCGGGGCGATACTCGGGACCTTACGTGCACTGCGTGGACAGATGGCAGGATGTCAGGCTCGGACGGGCCCAAGTCGAGCCGTTTGAGCGTAGGTGTGCCGGCGCGGATCACGTTGGCCGACGGATCGCCCGCTGCGCGGGGGCACACGGGGGACGCACGCGGCGCGGGCCGCGGGAACGCCCCAGGAATCGCGAACGCCGGCGCCCCAGACACCGGCGTTCGCTGTCCCCGAGTCCCGGATCGTGGAGGACGTCCGGGTCGTGCCGTGAAGTGTGCTAGTAGCGTCCGGTTCCCCGGTTTGCGCTGCGCAAGCTGGGGCGGACGGGGCTGACCGTGGTTCCCGACGAGGATCCGACGCCCACGGCGACCGGGCTTCCTGAGGTCGGCTGGGCGAAGGATCGCTCCGGTGCCCGATCAATGCTGGAGTTGCCTTCATGCGGCCGAGAGACGCGGCCGTAGCGGCGCATCCGCACGGCCAGGTAGTACTCCATGATCTGGCGAACCTGTGGTTCGCTCAGCAGATCGTCGGCTCGCAAGGCGTACTCGACGCGTGCGTTCGGATTCATACTGCCGGCGGCTACGAGACCGAGGTATTCCGGCGTGTCGGCGTCGTCCCGCAACTCGCGCAGACCCCGGGCCAATTTGGTCGCCGTGCCCAGCGATGGCATACGGTCGCCGCGGATGAGCCGGGAGATCGTGGAGTGGTCCACGCCGGACTGTTGGGCAAGTTGCCGTTGCGACATCTTCTTGGCTTTGAGCTGTCCTCGAAGCCAGTCGTTGAACGCTCGGCCGTTCTGAGTGGTCATATGTGCCTGAACGCTCCGCTGGTCTACCCGTTTGAAGGTGCGCTGACGCAACTATCCGCGGGGTGTCGTCACGGCTGTATCACCCATTCGTACCGGGCTGGGGCACCACGCCGGCGGGCACAGCGAAGGGTCTGGTGCGGTTTGGACTGGTGCGGTCCGGGCGCAGGGGAGTACCTCGCAAAACTCTTGGTACGTCCAGGCCGCGAGTACGGATCAGCGCCAGGATGGTGTCGTGTCCATCCGGCGGGATCGGGCCGCTGTCAGGCTGGCGCCGTGTCCGAGGTGATCGGCGTTGGCTGCGGGATCCGGCCCATGCCTCGGGGCATCGGCGAGACGACGTACGTGACCGCGCCGAAGACGATGATCGAGAGGACGCTGATGACCCAGTCCAGGATGGTGATCGCGGTCGCCTCGGCGAGCGGGATCCCATAGGCAACGGTCAACACGCCGATGACCCCAGCCTGGGCGAAGCCGAGGCCGGCCGGGCTGAGAGGGATGGCCGTGAGGAGGGAGCCGATGAGCGCCACGAACACGGCCCCTGACAGTCCGAGCGCCACGTCCGGGAACCCCAGGGCGAGCACGACGATGTACAGGCGCAGGGCCTCGGTCATCCAGATGCACCCGGTCAGGATGGCCAGGATCGGCAGGTGGCGGACCCCGACACCCCCAAAGACGCCCTCCTCGAATCGCTCGTAGAAGCCGATGAAGCGCGCTGGCAGGGGCAGCCGGTCGAGGATTTGCCGGCCGAAGTTACGGAGCGTGAAGAGGCCGACGGCTGCGACGACGACGACGACGATCCCGACGACGAAGACCAGCCGGATGGCCGGCGGCAGCCCGTTGCGGAAACTCCAGAAGCCGGCGGCGAGGCCCAGGATGGCGATCGCGAAGATATCCAGGATCCGCTCGATGAAGACCGTCCCGAACGTCCGGCTGAGGGACGCCGGGCTGTTCACCTTCAGGAGGTACGCGCGGTAGACGTCGCCGAGCTTCGCCGGTACGACACAGTTCACGAACCACGACAGGTACAGGATCTCCATGGAGTTGCGCACGTCGATGACGAACCCGGTCCCCTGGAGGAGGCGCTTCCAGCGATACGCGCGGAGGGGGAAACCGAGATAGAACACGACGAAGGCAAGCAGCACGAGCGCCGGGTTCGCCTTGAGGATGAGCTCCGGGACCTGGACGAGCCGATCGCGGTTCAGGTACAGGAAGAACCCGATGATCCCAAGCGGCACGACGATCGACAGGATCGTCCGCCGCTGGCGCAGGCGACGCCCGATCGAGAGCTGCGCCGCATCGATCTGCTCGTCATCTCTATTCACGACGGGGCCTCGAGTGGGCCGCGGCCGTGTCCACAGTGGGCTGGATGCGTCCGTTCCCGCGCAACCGGTTGACGAGCTTGGCGGCCGGCGTCCATAGCCGGATGAGGTAGCTGGCGCGCCCAGGCACGATCTCCGCGCTTCGCAGGGCTGCGAGGAGCCCGGCCGGCGTCGATGGATCGCCGTCCAGAACGGAATACGCTACCCCGACCTCCATGACGGAGTGCGCGTCGGAGACTGCCACCCCAGGCAGGCCATGCTCCGCGGCGAATGCGGCGGCCTGTTCGTTGCCGTTGCCCACGAGTCGTGCATTGTGGACCTCCACCCAGTCGACCATGGAGGCGAGGCTTGCCATGCTCGCGTCGCGCAGCAGCGAGCCGCGGAGGCGATCGAATGGGTGCGGGATGCCGACCAGGCCGCCCTGCTCGCGGACGGCTGCCACGGTCTCGACAGCGGACAGCCCCGGCGGGATGGCCCGCTCCAGGAAGAGGCAGATGAGGTCGCCCTCGCGCGTCTTCACCTCCTCTCCGACGATGACGGTCAGACCGGCGGGCGCAAGTTCGCGCGCGTCGAGGGCGGCGTCGATCCTGTCGTGATCCGTGATGGCCAGATGGGTCAGGCCCCGATCAGCTGCCGCCATGACCACGTCCCGCGGCGAGGACAGGCAGTCGAAACTCCCTCGCGTATGGCAGTGCAGGTCGATGTACGCCCGGTCGGTCATGGTCCGGGGGTCCTGTCACCGGAAGACTCCGGCCGTCCTCGCCCTGCGGCGCTGCGCCTGATGGGCTCCGGGCGACCGGACTCTTCCGGCGCCACCCCCAGACCCGCTCGGTCGCCCATGCGATGCCGCCTCAGATCTGCTGGACGAGCGACTTCTTGAAGAAGTCGAAGTGCTCGAGGGCAAGGCCGGTGCCGAGGGCGACGCAGTTGAGCGGGTTCTCGGCGACATGGCACGGGACACCGGTCACCTGGGTCAGCAGCTTGTCAACGTTGCGCAGCAGCGCTCCGCCACCGGACATGACCATGCCCTTGTCGATGATGTCCGATGACAGCTCCGGCGGGGTCTGCTCCAGGACTCCCCGGACGGCGGCGACCAGCTGCTGGAGCGGCGCCTCGATGGCTTCCATGACCTCACTGCTGGTGATCGGGATGGTCCGCGGCAGGCCGGCGATCAGGTCGCGGCCGCGGACTTCCATCGTCAGTTCACGCTCGAGCGGGAGGGCCGTCCCGATCTCGATCTTGACCTGCTCGGCGGTCCGCTCGCCGACCAGCAGGTTGTACTTCTTGCGGATGTAGGTGGCGATCGCCTCGTCGAACCGGTTGCCACCGACCCGCAGGCTGTGCGACACGACGATGCCGCCCAGCGCGATGACGGCGATCTCACTCGTGCCGCCCCCGATGTCGATGATCATGTTGCCGGACGGGCCGCTGATCGGGACGTTGGCGCCGATCGCGGCGGCCAGCGGCTCCTCGATGAGGTACGCCTCCTTGGCACCGGCCTTGAGGGCCGCATCACGGACGGCCCGCTTCTCCACACTCGTGACGCCCGCCGGCACGGAGATCATGACCTCCGGCTTGCCAAATCCGTGGCGCCCCTTGCGAACCTTCGCGATGAAGTGGCTGAGCATCGCCTCCGTGATGACGTAGTCGGCGATGACGCCGTCCCTCATCGGGCGGATCGCGTGGATGTTGCCGGGCGTCCGGCCGATCATCTCCCGCGCGTCCTCGCCGACGGCGATGATGCGGTTGTCGTCGGAGACGGCGACCACGCTGGGCTCCGTGATGACGATGCCCTTGCCCTTGACGTAGACGAGGACGTTGGCGGTGCCGAGGTCGATGCCGATCTTCATGTGGTGCTGACTCCTGTCCCTTCCGCGCTGCGCGAGATGCTGGCCCCGAGGTCCAGGAACTTGCGCTCGATGTTCTCATAGCCCCGATGAACGTGGTGCGCACCGTGGATCGTGGTCGTGCCCTCAGCCGCGAGGGCAGCGAGGATGAGTGAGGCGCCGGCACGCAGGTCACCGATCTCCACCTCGGCGCCGACGAGGCTGGCCGGGCCCTTGATCGTGGCGTGGTGCGAGTCGACCATCTCCACATCGGCACCCATCCGGCGGACCTCGCCGAGCCATTCCAGGCGGTCCTCGAAGATCGCCTCGTGGACGTTCGAGACCCCCGTCGCCTGGGTCAGCAGGACCGCCGTCGGCGGCTGGAGGTCCGTGGCGAGACCGGGATAGGGTGCGGTGACGATGTCGGTGGCGCGGTAGCCGCCGGCGTGCAGCGCAGAGCCGTCCACCTCGATCGTGTCCTCCCCACAGTCGAGGCCGACCCCGATCCTGGCCATCGTCTCGACGAACGCCGCCAGATGGTCGCACGGGGCGCCCTGGAGCGTGATCCGGCCGCCGGTCACGGCAGCGGCGACAACGAACGTGCCGGCCTCGATGCGGTCTGGGATGACCCGATGTTCCGCGCCGCGCAGGCGCTTTCGGCCTTCGATCTCGATCGTGTCCGGGTACGTCCGACGAACAGCCGCACCCATCGCCTGGAGGAACGTGATGAGATCGTCGACCTCGGGTTCCTGCGCGGCCGGCCGGATGACGGTGTGACCTTCGGCGAGGGTCGCGGCAAGCATCGCGTTCTCCGTACCCATGACGGAGACGAACGGGAACCGGATCTCGGCCCCGCGCAGTCGGCCCGGCGCCGTGGCGAAGTAGTAGCCGTTCCGATACTCGATCGAGGCCCCCAGGGCGCGCATCGCATCGACGTGAAGATCGACTGGCCGCCGGCCGATCCGGTCGCCGCCCGGGTTGCTGATGATGACCCGCCCGAAGCGGGCGAGCAGAGGGCCGAGCAGGATGAAGCTGGCGCGCATCCGGGCGGCGGCCTCGAGTGGCACGAACAGCCACTCGACGTCGCCCGAGGCCACCTCGTAGACGTTGTCGGCCGGATGATCGACGACGACGCCAAGGTCTCGCAAGGTGTCGGCCATGACGCGGACGTCCTCGATCTCAGGGACGTTGGTCAACCGACAGCGCTCCCCCGTGAGGGTCGCGGCGGCGAGCAGCTTCAGCGCCGCGTTCTTGGCGCCGCTGATCTGCACGGTGCCGGCGAGCGGTCGCCCGCCTTCCACGCGGAAGACCTCCGGGGCGACCGGTTCCGGGCGGTACTCCCAGTGGAACGGTCTGGCGTCGGCCATGAGCTTCCCGACTATCCGCGGTGCCGCGGACCCTCCCGGTGGCGACGCTCGGCGACGCGGATCCGGAGGAGCGCCTGCTGCAGCGAGGCACGGGCAGCGGCAAGGTCCGGCGCGTCCGTATGGGCCGCACCCTCGATGGCGCGCTCGGCTTCGAGTCTGGCCTGCTGGGCCTTCTCGAGGTCGATCTCGCTGGCCAGGTCCGCCGTCTCGGCCATCACGACGACCCGGTCCGGGCGGACCTGGAGGAAGCCGCCGACGATCGCAAACGACTCCTCGGCCGCGCCTTTGCGGATGCGCAGCTCGCCGACACCGAGCATCGACACGAGCGGAGCGTGGTGTGGCAGCACGCCAAGCTCGCCATCGATGCCGGGCAGGACGACCGAGTCCACCGTGTCCGAGTAGGCGAGGCGCTCCGGCGTGACGATCTCGAGCAACAGCGGCATGGTCAGCCCGCCAACTTGGCCGCGTTCTCGCGGACGTCGTCGATGGTGCCCGCCAGGAAGAACGCCTGCTCGGGCAGCGTATCGACCTTGCCCTCCAGGATCTCCTTGAACGAGGCGACCGTGTCCTTGATGGACACATACTTGCCGGAGCGGCCGGTGAAGACCTCCGCCACGAAGAACGGCTGACTCATGAAGCGCTGGAGGCGGCGCGCCCGGGCGACGGTCGATTTGTCCTCCTCGGACAGCTCGTCGATGCCGAGGATCGCGATGATGTCCTGGAGGTCGCGGTAGCGCTGCAGGACGCGCTTCGTCTCCTGGGCCGCGTCGTAGTGCTCCTGGCCGACGATGTTCGGGTCAAGCACGCGCGAGGTCGAGGTCAGCGGGTCGACCGCCGGATAGATGCCAAGCTCGGCGATGTTCCGCTCCAGGCGGATCGTCGAGTCAAGGTGGGCGAACGTGGTCGCCGGGGCCGGGTCCGTGTAGTCGTCGGCGGGCACGAAGACGGCCTGCAGCGATGTGATGGAACCGTCCTTGGTGGAGGTGATCCGTTCCTGCAGGCCGGCCATCTCGGTCGCCAGGTTCGGCTGATAGCCGACTGCGGACGGCATCCGGCCGAGGAGGGCCGACACCTCGGATCCCGCCTGGGTGAAGCGGAAGATGTTGTCGATGAAGAGGAGGACGTCGCGGTGCTCCACATCGCGGAAGTACTCCGCCATCGTCAGACCGGTCAGCCCGACCCGCTGGCGAGCTCCGGGCGGCTCGTTCATCTGGCCGAAGACGAACGCCGTCTTGGCGATGACGCCCGACTCGGTCATCTCGGCGATCAGGTCGTTGCCTTCGCGCGAGCGCTCACCGACGCCGGCGAACACGGACACGCCCGCGTGCTCCTGGGCGACATTGCGGATGAGCTCCTGGATGATGACCGTCTTGCCGACGCCGGCGCCACCGAAGATGCCGATCTTGCCGCCCTTCTTGAACGGGCAGATCAGGTCGATGACCTTGAGGCCGGTCTCGAAGACCTCGACCTCCGTCGACTGCTGGTCGAAGGCCGGCGGGTCCCGATGGATGGGCAACCTGACATCGGAGATGACCGGGCCCTTGCCGTCGATGGGCCGACCAAGGACATCGAAGACGCGCCCGAGGGTGGGCTCGCCGACCGGCACGGTGATCGGGGCGCCGGTGTCGCGAACCGCCACCCCGCGCGCGAGCCCGTCCGTGGTCGTCATCGCGACCGCGCGCACCCAGTTGTTGCCGAGGTGCTGCTGGACCTCGCACACCAGCGGGTCGCCTTCGCGCTGGATCTCCACAGCGTTGAGGATGGCCGGCAGTTCGCCGGCCGGGAACTTGATGTCCACGACCGGTCCGGTGATCTGGATGACCCGGCCGGTCGCGGTCGGTGCGGCAGTCGCCATGATGGATCTAGCCTCCTGCGTCCTGTACGTCAGCGAGCGTTCGCGCCGGACGCGATCTCGATCATCTCGCGGGTGATGTTGGACTGGCGGACCTTGTTGTAGGACAAGGTCAGGTCATCGATGAGGTCCTCGGCGTTCTCGGTCGCGCTCTTCATGGCGACCATCCGGCTGGACTCCTCGCTCGCCTTCGCCTCCAGCACGGCCTGGAACAGGCGGGTGGCGACGTAGCGCGGCAGGAGCCGCTCCAGCACGGTAGCGGCCTTTGGCTCGAAGATGAACTGGTTACCGGGGATCCCCTCTGTATCCGCCGCGGCCTGGATCGGCAGGATGGTCAGCCGTTCCGGCCGCTGGACGAGGGTGGAGATCCAGCGGCTGTAGATGATGTCAACGCGCCCGTTCGTGCCGGCAAGGAAGTCGTCGGTGATGAGGCGAGCCAGCGGCAGCACGTCGGCGAATGTCGGGCGATCGCCGAATGTCGAGAAATGGGCCTCCAGCGGGACGCCCGCCCGCCGCATCGCGTCGCGACCCTTGCGGCCGACCGTGACGACCGCGATGTCGCCTGGTTCGTCGATGATGTCCCGGGCCACGAAGCGGACGATGTTCGTGTTGAGTGGGCCGGACAACGGACGGTCCGTGGTGATCAACACGATGAGCCGCCGGCCCTCGGCTCGCTCGGCGAGCAGCGGGTGATCCTCGCCACCGAGGACAGCGGCCAGATCCGCCAGGACCTCATCCAGCTTCTGGCTGTATGGCCGTGCCGCCAGTGCAGCGTCCTGGGCTCGCTTGAGCTTGGACGCCGCGACGAATTGCATCGCCCGCGTGATCTGCTTGATGTTCTTGACGGCGCCGATCCGCCGCCGGATATCGCGCTGGCTAGCCATGCATCAGGCCAGAAAGCTCTGGCGGAACGTGTCGGTCGCCTCGTCGAGCTTGGCTGCAAGTTCGTCGGACAGGGCCTTCGTGTCGCCGAGCTCCTTGAGGATGTCCGGCCGCTCCGTTTCAAGGAAGCGGTAGAGCTGGCTCTCGAACTCGCGCACGCGCGGGGTCGGCACGTCGTCCAGCTTGCCCGTCGTCGCGACATACAGGATGGCGACCTGCTTCTCGACAGGCAGCGGCTGGTACTGCGGCTGCTTGACGATCTCCGACAGCTTCTCGCCGCGGGTCAGCTGGTCGCGGGTCGCCTTGTCGAGGTCCGAGGCGAACTGGGCGAAGGCTGCGAGGGAGCGGTATTGCGCGAGGTCCAGCTTGAGCGGCGCCGCGACTTTCTTCATCGCCTTCGTCTGCGCGGCAGACCCCACCCGCGACACGGAGATGCCGATGTTCAGGGCGGGCCGCTGGCCGGCGTTGAACAGGTCCGTCTCCAGGAAGATCTGACCGTCCGTGATGGAGATGATGTTGGTCGGGATGTACGCGGACACATCACCGGCCTGGGTCTCGACGATCGGCAGGGCCGTCAGGGAGCCGCCACCGTTGTCGTCGTTCAGGCGGGCAGCGCGCTCCAGAAGTCGGCTGTGCAGGTAGAAGACGTCACCCGGGTACGCCTCGCGGCCGGGCGGGCGGCGCAGCAGGAGGGACATCTCA
Organism: Thermomicrobiales bacterium; assembly: GCA_031421095.1. GTDB lineage: Bacteria > Chloroflexota > Limnocylindria > Limnocylindrales > CSP1-4 > SPCO01. The sequence continues at coordinate 452 of JANONZ010000125.1, read as the reverse complement.
CGATACGCCCAGGCGTGCTTGGAGAGGTCGTCGTAGACGCACAGGGCGTCCTTGACGAGACCCTGGCCGGGCACCTCGACGCCGTTCTCCATGACCTCCTCGCCCATGGCCACGCCGGAATAGGGGGCGAGGTACTGGAGCGGGGCGGGATCCTCGGCGCCGGCCACCACGACGATGGTGTGCTCCATCGCGCCGTACTGCTCCAGGATGGCGACCGTGTTCGCGACGGTCGACAGCTTCTGGCCGATCGCCACGTAGATGCAGACGAGGCCCTTGCCCTTCTGATTGATGATCGTGTCCAGGGCGATGGCCGTCTTGCCCGTCTGGCGGTCGCCGATGATCAGCTCGCGCTGGCCGCGACCGATCGGGATGAGCGCATCGATGGCCTTGACGCCGGTCTGGACCGGCGTATCGACCGACTTGCGGACGATGACGCCCGGGGCGATGCGCTC
>JANONZ010000124.1:0-1508 GCA_031421095.1 Thermomicrobiales bacterium | reverse complement strand
AGGGCGGACATCCCGAGTTCGCGTCCGATCCCCGACATCTTGTAGCCGCCGAACGGGGCCTCCGTATGGACGGAACTGTTCGAGTTCACGCTGATGACCCCGGCCTGCAGCGCCTTGGCCGCTCGCAGCGCCTTCCCGATGTCGCGGCTCCAGATGGACCCGGCCAGGCCGTAGGGCGTGGCATTGGCGAGGCGCAGCGCTTCCTCTTCCGTGTCGAACGGGATGATGCTGACCACCGGGCCGAAGATCTCCTCGCGGGCGATGCGCATGTCGTTCGAGACGCCGTCGAAGACGGTCGGCATCAGGTAGGCGCCCTGGGCAAGTGCCGGCTCGTCCGGGGCGTCGCCACCGATGACCAGCGAAGCGCCCTCGGCCAGCCCGATCTCGATGTACTCCTTCACCCGGTCGCGCTGCTTGAAGCTGACCAGGGTCCCCATCTCGGTCGCTTCATCGGCCGGATCGCCGACCTTGATCTTCCTGGTCGCCTCCGTGAACAACTCGACGACGCGCTCGTGGGCGGATCGCTCGACCAGGATCCGGCTCCGGGCGCAGCAGTCCTGGCCCGTGTTGTCAAAGACCGAATACGGCGACTCGCGGGCGAACTTCTCGAGGTCCGCGTCGGCGAACACGATATTGGGGCTCTTGCCGCCGAGCTCCAGGCTGATCTTCTTGATGTTGCCCGCGGCCAGTCGCATGATCTCCTGGCCGGTCGTCGTCTCGCCGGTGAAGGCGACCTTGCCGATGCCGGGATGGGCCGCGATGGACGCCCCGGCCGTGCCGCCCGGCCCGGTCACGACGTTGAGGACGCCGGCCGGGATGCCCGCCTCGAGCGCCAGCTCCGCCAGCCGGATGGCGGTCAACGGAGAGTAGCTCGCGGGCTTCAGGATCGCGGTGTTGCCGGCGGCGAGGGCTGGGGCGACCTTCCACGAGGCCATCAGGAGCGGGAAGTTCCACGGCACGATCAGGCCGACCACGCCGATGGGTTCGCGCAGCGTCAGGTCCAGCCCCGGCTTGGAGACCGGGATGGTCTGGCCGAAGATCTTGTTCGCGGCGCCAGCGTAGTACTCGAACACCAGGCCGACCCCGGTGATCTCGCCGCGGGCGCCGGAGATCGGCTTGCCGACGTTGCGGCTCTCGAGCCGGGCCAGCTCTTCCGTGTGGTCCTTGATGAGTGCGGCGAACTTCGCCAACGCCCGGCCTCGCTTGCTGGCCGCCCAATTCGCCCAGCCGTTGCGGTCCTCGAACGCCTGTCGCGCGGCGACCACGGCTCGATCGACATCCTCGCGCCCCCCGAGCGGGACCGTCGCGATGACCATCCCGGTCGCCGGATCCACGACATCGAAGGTCTGGCCGTCGGCCGCGTCCACGGACTGGCCGCCGATGACCATGTGTGTCGGCTGCACGGCGGAGCGGGTATCGGTCGTCATCAAGGGAGCCTCTCGGATGAGCGGGGCGGAAGGGGTGTCGGGGGGCCATCGATGATACGCCCCGCCTCGGGGGCCGCCGCC
>JANONZ010000123.1:0-2478 GCA_031421095.1 Thermomicrobiales bacterium | reverse complement strand
GGGAAGTCCGGCAGGGTGCTGATGTCGTTGCCGAAGACGGCTGCCGTCCGAGTGAACTGCGTGCCCGTCAGCTGCATCCCGTCGCCGGAATCGCCGGCGAACCGGATGGTGACCCGCTCAAGCTCCTGGATATCGGGCTCGAGCTCGTTGGTGACTGTCACGCGCCTTCCGGCTCCTTCATACGTTGGTGCGGCCGTGGTGGGAGGTTGAGCAACGCCTCGGGGAACGACTCGGCGAGGTACCTGATGATGTCCGATTGACGCACGACACCGACGAGATGACCGGTCGCGTCCACCACAGGCACGTTGCGATAGCGACCGGTCTGCATGAGCACGATCGCATCGCGGATCGTCTGGTCCAGGTCCAGGGTCTTCGGATCCGTGGTCATGAGCGTCTCGACCGGCTGCTTCAGGTCGATCGCACCGCCGACGATCCGGCCGAAGACATCACGCTCCGTCAGCACGCCCATGAGGCGGCCGGCCGCGTCGCAGACGAAGACCGAATCGCCGGTGCCGGTCCGCTGGATCGCCCGGACACACTCGGCCAGTGACGTACCGGGCAGGACCGTGACTGGCTGGCGACGGCTCAGGACGCGCAATCGCTCCTCCGTCAGAGAGGGGATGCGGCGCGCGACGGCGGCTTCAGTGAGGTCACTCACGAGGCAAGTGTAGTGCGTCGCCCCAGAGGGCGACGCGAGCGTCCCTCGGCTTCGTCACGGTTGCTGCTAGCCTCCCGGGATGGATCGCAGACACGCCGCCGGGGTCATCCTCATCCTCGCCTCGGCGGCGGGCTTCGGGTCCGGCTCGCTGTTCGCCCAACCGGTCTACGCCGCCGGCGTCGACTGGCTCGTGCTGTCGGCCTGGCGATTCCTGTTCGGGGCGGGGCTGGCCTGGGCGTTCCTGCTGATGTCCGCGGATCGCCGACGCGGCCTGCGCGATCTCGACCGGCGGACCGTCCTCGTGACGCTCGCGTTGGGCGTGCTCTACGTCGGCAACTCGGGTGCCTACTACGCCTCGCTGGAGACCGTTTCACCGGGGCTGGCGGGACTGATCGTCTTCGCCTATCCGGCACTCGTCGGCGTCGTATCGCTGCGGATCGGGCAACGCCTGGAGGGCCGCCGGGCCTGGCTCGCTTTGGGCATCGCACTGGCGGGCGTCGCCCTGACCATCGGCGGTATCGACCCGAACCACGCGCCACCGATCATCGGAGTGGTACTGGCCCTGGCCTCCATGTTGATCTATGTCGTCTGGATCGTGCTCGCCGCGCGCCTGTCCGGCGAACGTCGCGGGACGGTCGGTGGCGTGTCGAAAGGCGGCGTGTCGGTATCGACCGCGACGGCCCTGATGATGACGGCGACGGGCGTGATCTTCTGGTCGTGGAGCCTGGCGTCGAACCGGCCGGTCCTGCCGACTCAGATCCCCTCGCAGGCATGGGTCGGATTGCTCGGCGTGGGCGTCGTCTCGACCTTCGTGGCGATCCAGGGCTTCTATGCCGGCGCCCAGCGGATCGGTGCCGCCCAGGCCTCCATCATCAGCACGGTCGAACCGATCTGGACGATCATGCTGGCCTACCTGCTGTTCGGGTTCACCCTGACCGGGGTCCAGCTGCTCGGGGGTGCGCTGATCCTCGCCGGGGTCCTGCTCGCACAGACGGGTTCGGCCGCCGGCAGGTCGGCGGTACCAGTCGTCCGGCTGGCTGACGAGTAGGGCGGGTCGGTCGGACCGGTCAGGCCCGGGCGCCCGCCAGGACCGCCCGGGCGCCGTCTGCGATGAACGCGCCATCCGAGCCGAGACCGATGAAGCGGAAGCCGAGTTCCCGATGGCGCGCCGAGGCAGCGGCGTCGCGGAGCAGGATGCCGGCCGCCTTGCCGGCCGCTTCCGCGGCGGCGACTACCTTGGCCAGTGCCTCCAGGTAGACGGGGGCGTCGAACCGGCCGGGGGTCCCCAGGCTATGCGACAGGTCGGTCGGGCCGACGAACAGGACATCGACGCCGTCGAGGGCCGCGATCTCGGCCGCGTGCTCGACGGCGCTTGGCGATTCGATCTGGATGACGCCCAGGATCCGTTCGTTGATCGCCCGGACGTCGGCGTGCCCCACAACGCCGAGCCCGGCACCGCGAGTGGAGAGCGCCAGTCCACGAACGCCGTCGGGCGGATAACGCATGTACGAGACGGCCTCCGCGGCCTGAGCGGCGGTATCGACGCACGGGACCATGATCCCGTGGGCGCCGAGGTCAAGGGCGCGACCGATGCGCAGGCGCTCGCCCGACTGGGGGCGCACGAGAGCAGCCGTCGGTGTCCCACCGACCGCGTGCAGATTCGCCAGCAGTTCCGACTCGGTGCCAACCCCATGCTCGAGGTCGATGATCAGCCAGTCGAAGCCGGCGCGAGCGACCAGCTCGGTCGCGACGGGCGACGCGAGTCCGGTGAACGTGCCGAACAGGCTCTCGCCGGCGCGCAGCCGGCTGCGCAGGTCGAC
>JANONZ010000122.1:0-5952 GCA_031421095.1 Thermomicrobiales bacterium | reverse complement strand
CACACGGGGCGAAGCACGTGGATGCGGTCGAGATCGACCCGAAGCTCGCCCAGATCGGCCGCGACTTCCACCCTGAAGGCGTGTACAGCGACCCGCGTGTGACCGTCCACGTCAACGACGGTCGGGCCTTCCTCAACGCGTCCCGCGACAAGTACGACCTGGTCATGTATGCCCTGACGGACTCCCTGACACTCGTGAGTTCGACGGCCGGTGTTCGCCTCGAGTCCTTCCTGTTCACGGAGGAGTCTCTCCGGGCGGCCAGGGATCACCTCGCGCCGGGCGGCATGTTCGCGATGTACAACCTGTACCGGGAACCGTGGCTCATCAGGAAGCTGGACACCATGATCCGGGACGTCTTCGATGACGCACCGCTCGTTCGCCTGGTGGGCACGAGCAGTGCCATCCTCGCCGCGGGTCCGGCCGTGGACGCGCTGAACGGAGCCGCGCCACCCGGCGACCGCGTCGATCCGGTCCCGGAGGTGGGTCAGCCCGATCCCCGACCAGCGACCGACGACTGGCCGTTCCTCTATCTTCGAGTCGCAAGTGTGGCGCCGTATTACCTTGCGGCACTCGCGTTCATCCTGATCCTTGCCGGACTGGCAGTCTTCGGGGCGGCACGTGCGACCCGGACCCAGATCCGGCGCTCCAGCCCGCACTTCTTCGTCCTGGGGATCGCCTTCCTGCTGTTGGAGACGAAGAGTCTCGTGTCGTTCAGCCTGCTGTTCGGGACGACCTGGGTGGTCAACGCGCTGGCGTTCTTTGCGATCTTGTGCAGCGTCCTGCTGGCGATCCTCGTCAACGCCCGGTTCCGACCACGCAACCCGGTGCCGATCTATGCGGCGCTCGTCGTGACGCTCGCGATCGCCTTCCTGCTGCCCGCCGACGCGCTCCTGGTCGATCCGCCGGAGCTCCGTTACGCGCTGGCCGCAGCCGTCGCTTTCGCGCCGGTCTTCTTCGCCAACCTCGTATTCACCTACTCATTCCGGGACACGGCCGCTGCGGACATGGCCTTTGCCTCCAACCTGCTGGGCGCGATGGTCGGCGGCGCACTGGAGTACCTCGCGCTGCTGACCGGCTTCCGGTCGCTCCTGCTGCTGGTCGGGGCCCTGTACATCCTGGCCTTCCTGCTGGCCCGCAGATTCCGTCTCCTGGCCGACAACGACCTGCAGATCATCGAGCCGGAGTCGTTCAGCCGCCCAGGCGCAGGTAGCGGATGAGGTCCGAGTAGTCGTCGGTGAACGGGTGGTCCGCGGCTCGCGCGTCCGTCCAACCTCTGGCCCGCAGGAGCGCGATCGTCGCACCATCCCGCGACGCGACGAGCCAGCGCGACGGCGTCTCGCCTGGCTCGCGGACAAGACCGGGCGAGTGCGAACGCTCCAGCACGGTCAATCCCTGGGAACTCGCCGCAGCGGCGACCGCCGGCGCGAGGTCATAGTACCGGTTGGAGATATGAATCGCGAGGAGGCCGCTCGACTTGACCGTCCGGATCTCGTCCTGGACGGCCTCCACCGTCAGGAGGTGGACAGGCGGCGAGTCAGATGAGAAGGCATCCAGGATGAGCAGGTCGAACCGGCCCGCCGGCTCGGCCTTGAGCGACAGGCGAGCATCGCCTTCCACGACCGTCGGCTGGACGACCGCATCGGACAGGTACGTGAAGTAGCGCGGATCGCTCGCCACGCGGATGACGACCGGATCGATCTCGAAGAACGTCATCGACAGGCCCGGTTCCACGTACGCTGCCAGCGCGCCGCCGCCCAGGCCGGTCACCCCAACCTGCCACGGCCCCGGCGCCTGCTCCGTCATGATCGCGAACAGGTCGCCGATCGGTCCGTTCCTCACGTAGTAGCTCTGGGGCGCCCGCATGTGGGCCGGGTCCGTCGACTGCGAGCCGTGGACCGTGGTTCCGTTCATCAACAGCCTGAGTTGCCCATTCGGCGATTCCAGGACTGCGGTGACGCCGAAGAAGCTGCGGGCCTGAAACTGTGTGGGCGGCTGGAGCACGAACGTGGCGAGGCTCAGCACGAACGCCGTCGATAGCGCAAGGAACCACGGTCGCGCCCCAACGAGGAGAACGAGACCCCCCACGAGGAGCCATCGGATCCCCGCCTCGGTCGCCAGGGCGCCGGTCGACACCAGGCCCGCGACCATGATCGTCCCGACCGCGAGATACGGCAGCAGCCGACCACGGAACCCCGCCACGAAGGGGCGGAAGTCCAGTCCCCGCCCACGAGGATGCCGGATCGATCGGCGCGGCGCGACAAGGGCCAGTGCGACGAGAGCTCCGACGAGCAGGATGGGGTACTCCCAGACCCCGGAAAAGACGTGCGGAGCCAGGAGCGCCACGAATGCGGAGGCGAGCGCACCGCCCGCCGCCATGATCAGGTAGAACTCGGTGAGATGGGCCGGATCCGGGCGATCCTGCGCGAGACGTCCATGGAGCGCCACGGCCACGACCCCGAAGGCCCCCAGTTCCATCGCCAGGATGATGAGGATCGGCCACCCGCCGGCCGATCCGTACGGTACCCAGAGCAACGTGATCATGGCCGGGGCGCCGACCGCAGCGAGCCCGATGAACGGGACGCCGCGGGGCGAGAACGCCACGATGAACGACGCGAGGTAGACGGCCAACGGGGCGACCCAGAGGAGGGGGGCGGAGACCAGATCCGTGGCGATGAAGGCGGTGACCGCCGACAGCAGGCCCGAAGGCACGGCGGCAAGCACGAGCCAGCGGAGGCGACGAGCCATGTCGATCCCGGCGTCCGCCGGGTCCTCCGGCCGGCTTGTCCGGGTCTGTGCCTGCGTCTCCCGGCTTCGAAGCCTGGGAATCACCCGACTCGCCGCGACCGCCAGGAGGAGGACGAGGACCGCGTAACCGCCCGCCCAGACACCACGTTGCGCGGCCAGGCCGAGACGCGGCTCGATGATCAAAGGATAGGCCAGAAGCGCCAGCAGAGAACCGCCGTTGCTCAGGGCGTAGAGCCAGTACGGGTCGGCCTCCCGCCCGGTTCGGGCCGCCTCGAACCACCCGGACAACAGGGGTGTCGTCGTCGTCAGGACAAACGCCGGCAGTCCGATGAGCACGAGCAAGATGCGAAGCAGGTCGATCACCGGTTCCGTTGTGGCGACCCTCAGGTCCGTGATGTTCGATGGCGCCATTAGCAGCGCGATGAGGGCCAGGCCCGCCAGGCCGAGATGGAGCGCCGGACCCCATCGCCCGAAGCGGGTCACGGAAACGTGCCCATAGACGTAGCCCGCCAGCAGGACGGCCTGGAAGAAGAACAGGATCGTGGCCCACACCGCGGGCGTGCCGCCGAAAGTGGGCAGCACCAAGCGACCCACCAGTGGTTGCACCGAGAACAGTAGGAACGCCGACAGGCCGATCGGAGCGGCGAACGCGACCGTGCGAGCGGTCACTCAGGGTCCCTCTGCGCAGATCGAGGACCAGATCGACGCAACCGCGCAAGAGGGATCGCGGCAATGAGCGGGAGCAGAAGCATCGGGATCTCCTGGGCGGAGTAGGCGAGCCCTCCCCCTTCGGCATTCAGGATGGTCGACAGCCACGCGATCCAGAGTGCTCCGAACGGGACGCACGCCAGCACGAACGCTCCAAGCGCGAGCCACCAGCGCCGAGATCGGATGCCGAGCAGCGCGAACGGGAACAGGGACGGCTTGAGCAGAACCCCTACGTACGGCCACCGATATAGGGTGCCGAGCGCCACTGCTGCAACGACCCAGATCACGGGGTTCCCGGTCACCACCTTGACAAGCGTGGGTGGCCACGCCGCGCAGAGCGCCATGAAGGGCCACAAGGTGGGCTGTGGGTGCAGTCTCCAGATGGCCCAGCACGTGACCGAGAGCGGAACGATCCACCACAGGACCGCCGGGAGGAAGACGAATGGCGTGAACAGGACGAGGCCAATGGGCGGATACAGGATGTCTCCTGCAGTGATCGGGTAGGGACCGCTCAGCTGGTATGGCTCGTAGAATGAACCGCCATCCAGCCATCGCCGCGTGGCGCCCATGTACAGGTCGTAGTCCACGGCCCCGTATCCGCCCAGGTTGGACGACATCGCCTCGGTGAAGTCGCGAAGTGGGATCGCAAGGATCAGCAAGCTAAGGACGAGCGCCAGCGGTCTGGGCAGTCCACGCTGTGCGCGCGTTCGCGCCACTCCCAAGTCGGCCACGTTACGGAGCTGCGCTCCGCAGTGTGGATGGCGTGGCGCGCTGGGATCCATCACCGATGATCCGTCGGATCAGGAAGTACTCGGACAGCGGCCGGTCGTCCGTGACCTCTGGCCCATCGCCGACGAAGGCGGTCACCTCGGCCCCTGAGATCCAGGTCAGCTCGGCGATCTTGGCGACCCACCCTTCGACCGTGCTCGTCGGGCTGTCGAACTGGGACGAGATGTCGTCCAGGACGCCGGGGCGCGCCAGCACAGCGCGGATCGCATCCGGCTCGAAGGCGACGGGCTCGTCCGAGCCAAGCAAGTAGTTGCCGTACCCGCCCGCACCGAACACGATCGTGACCTGTGGAAAGACGGCGTGGAACGCCCGCAGGTGTGCCTTGTACTCGTTGATGGTCTGGCCGTACGGGATCCATTGCATCATCACGCCACCGGGGTTGAGATGGGCCTTGCCGGCCCCGTAGTACTCCCTCGATGAGATCACGGATGCCCCGGAGCTTTCCAGTGGAGGCGGCGGGTCCGTCACGATGATGTCGAACCGCTCGTTCGTGAGCTCCAGGTGGTTCCTCCCATCGGCCACGATGACCTTGCCGTTGGGATCGGCGAGCACTCTCTCGGCATCCGGATGGTAGAAATGGAACATCTTCAGAACGGACGGTACGAGCTCGATGACGTCCGTCCTCAGGCCGGCGGTCACGGCGGATCGGAACGATGTCCCCATCCCAAACGCCACGATCAGTGCGCGTTCCGAATCGGGCCGCGCCATCAGGGGCAGGATGGGCATGAGGTTCGCGTCCACCGTCAGAAGCGTCATGGAGGTGCCGGCGACCCACAGTTCGGGCGTCGCGCGAACCTGGCCCGCTTCGACGGTCGCGATCTCGTCCTCCGCGACACTGAAGATCGTCGCCCCGACGGCGCGCAGTCGCGCCTCGTTCGGCGAGACGAGCACGGACGGTGCGAGGGACGCACCGATGATGGCGATGCCGACGACGCCGGCCACGATCGGGGTGGTCCACCGGGCGCGACCGGACGCGGACGACGACGTGAGTGCGATCGCCGCACCCGCCGCCACGTTGACCAGTGCCAGCAGGGCAGTCGCGTGCGGCGACCCAAGCACCGGGATGAGCAGGAACGGGACAAGGAAGGCGCCGGCGATGGACCCCAGCGTGTTCACGGCCAGGAAGGTGCCGGTGCTGCGTCCAGCCCGCGTCGGGTCGTCCGCCAGCATCGCGGAAGCCGCCGGGAACGTCAGCCCGAGGACGATGGTGGTCAACAGGACTACGACGATGGCTGCCCCGAACAGGGATGACACGACGCCGATCGGATCCGAAGGATCGACGAGAACCGGGCGAGCGATCACCGCCACGAGGCCGAACAGCACGAGCGCGCCAATCAGGACCTGCGCGGCCGCCAGCAGGCGAGCCGGGTCCGTGATCCGCGATCGGAAGCTATTGAACAGCAGTGCGCCGATGGCGAGACCGATGAGGAAGAGTGCCAGGATGACCGTGAAGACATAGGTCGTGTTGCCGGTCCCGGACGCCAGCATCCGCGTCCACAGGACTTGGTATCCCAGCGAGGTGAGGCCGGACACGAACGCCACGGTCAGGGCAAGCCCGACTCGGCCACGTCGGACGGTACCGCCTGACACCGAGGTGTCCACGACGTCGACGGGGGGCGGGACGGCCGGGAAGTCCTGATCGGGAGCCGGATGTCGACGGTCCAGGATCAGCGCCGACACGCCGGCGACAGCGGAACACGCCGCCCCGAC
>JANONZ010000121.1:0-2998 GCA_031421095.1 Thermomicrobiales bacterium | reverse complement strand
TCTGGCGAGGTCAAGCTCGCCTCGGTCGTTTCCCTGGAACTGACGGCCGAGGGCGAGATCCGCATCCTGACCGCCTCCACGGAGATGGGCCAGGGCACCAAGACGATCTTCCCGCAACTGGTGGCGGAGGCCCTGGACGTGCCGATCGAGGCGGTCGAGATCGCGCCGCAGGATACCGCGTACGTGCCGGACTCCGGCCCGACGGTAGCCTCGCGCACGGCGATGGTCGTCGGCGGCCTGCTCATCGGTGCGGCGAAGCGGCTTCGCAGCCAGGTGGAAACGGCCACCGGCGGCACGTTCGCGGCCACCTATCGGGATCACGCTCGGGCCAACGGCACGATCCGCGTCGACCAGCACTTCGAGCCGTACCCAGGCGTCGGGTTCGACGACGCGACCTACCGCGGTGACGCCTATCCGGTCTTTGGTTGGGCCGCGTGCGTGGCGCAGGTCGATGTCGATCTCGATACAGGCGAGGTCCACGTCCGCGACGTCGTGGCCGCCGACGACATCGGCCGCGTCATCCATCCCGTTCTCGCCGAAGGGCAGGTGGAGGGCGGAACGCTCCAGGCGGTCGGTTACGCGACGATCGAGGAGATCAAGCTGCGGGACGGTCGCTACCTGAACGACCGGCTGGCGACGTACATCATCCCGACGAGCCTGGATGCGCCGCGCATCACGACGATCTTCGTGGAGGCGCCGTTCGATGCCGTGCCCCACGGCGCGAAGGGTGTCGGTGAGTTGCCGATGGACGTCGGCGCGCCGGCCGTCGTGGCGGCCATCGCGGATGCGACCGGGGTCTGGATCTCGGACCTGCCGGCCAGCCCCGAACGGATCCTGGCCGCGCTGGCAGGCGTGGCAGCCGTGGCGCCGCTGCCGCCAGGTGCGTCGGAGCCGGCAAGATGACGGTCTACCGTTTCTCGGTCAATACCGTCCCGGTCGAAGTCAACGTGCCAGGGATGCGTCGGCTGCTGGATGTCCTGCGCGAGGAGCTGGCACTGACCGGTACGAAGGAGGGCTGCGGCGAAGGCGAGTGCGGGGCGTGCACGGTCCTCATCGATGGGCGGCCGGTGGACAGTTGCCTCGTGCCGGTCTGCCAGGTCGACGGGGCGTCCGTCTCGACCGTGGAGGGCCTCGCCACCGCCGGCCTCACCGCCGATGCCCCGCCGGTCCTCGACGGCCTCCAGGCGGCATTCCTTCAGGCCGGTGGCGCCCAATGTGGCATCTGCACACCCGGGATGCTCATGGCGGCGCGGGCCTACCTCGACGAGGGCGGCGGGCCGGACGAGGACGCCATCCGCGAGGCGATCGCCGGCAACCTCTGCCGGTGCACGGGCTACACGAAGATCATCGAGGCGATCGCCCTCGCGGCCCGGGCCGGAGGCTGACCGACCCATGCCCGTCGAACCGCCCGTCTCGAGCCCTCGCGACCTGGCTGAGGCGTATGCCGTGCTCGCGGCGACGCCGACCGCGCGCCCGATCGCCGGTGGGACGGATCTCATGGTCGCTCTGACCGGCGAGCTCGGCGAACCACCGGAACGCGTCGTGGACCTGTGGCGCCTGGATGCGCTGCGCGGGATCGCCATCGATGGCGACGCGATCGTCCTGGGCGCTCTGACGACCTACACGGAGATCCGACGGTCCGCCCTCTGTGGTGAGCATCTCCCCGTGCTGGTCGAGGCGGCCGCGACGATCGGCGCGGCCCAGATCCAGAACCGCGGCACGCTGGGCGGCAACATCGTCAATGCTTCGCCGGCGGGTGACACGCTGCCGGTCCTGCTCGCGGCGGATGCGTCCTTCGTCCTGGGCTCCGTCCGCGGCGAGCGGATCGTCCCGGCCAGCGCGTTCTGGCCGGCCTACCGGCAGACGGCGTTGACCCCGGACGAACTTCTCCTGCGGGTCCGGATCCCGCTCACGGCTGGGTACGAGCTCCGTTTCCGCAAGGTCGGGACCCGCCGCGCTCAGTCGATCAGCAAGGTGGTGATGGCCCTCGGCTGGCGTGACGGCGGGCCTGCGGCGCCGTGGCGGGACGTTCGCCTCGCGCTGGGGTCCGTGGCGTCCACGCCGATCCGTGCCGCCCGGACGGAGGCCGCCCTGGAGGGTCGGCCGCCAACGCCGGAAACCGCCGACCGCGCAGCAGAGGTGCTGGCGGCGGAGCTCGCGCCCATCGACGATGTCCGCTCCACCGCGGAGTACCGCCGGCTCGTGGCCGCCCGCGTCCTCCACCGGTTCGTCCGTGAAGCGGGCGGCTGGTGAGGGCGGCCAACGCGGGGTCGGCCACGGGCCAGCCGGCGACAGCCCAGCCGGGCACCCAGCCGGCGACGGCCCTGCCTGGTGCGATGCCGTCGATCGACGTCCTCGACGCGCTGTCGGCTGGCATCTTCGAGGCGTCCCTGGCGCCACTGTTCGAGGGCGCGCCGCGGTTCCTGGGCCGTCTCGCGAATGCCCGCCCATTCGGCTCTGCGGAACGACTGTTCGAGCGGGCGCGCGAGATCGCCCTTCGGATGCCGATCGCCGAGCAGCTCGAGTTCATCGACGCCCATCCACGCCTCGGCGCGCCGCCGGCGAGCGTGTCGGCGTTCTCGTTCATGGAGCAGGGTTACGACCGCGATCCCGCCGCGCAGGCCGCACATGACGCCGAGGCGGAGCGCTCCCGGACCGCCGCCGAGCTCGATCGCCTCAACGCGGCGTACGAGGATCGGTTTGGGTTCCGCTACTGCGTCTTCGTCGCGGGGCGTGCACCAGCGGCGTTGCTGCCCGGCATGGCTGGCGCGCTCCGGGAGGACCGCGCCGCGGAGATCGCCCGGGCGCTCCATGCTGTCGTCGACATCGCTATGGACAGGTACACTCGATGATCGAACTCAGCGCGAATCGATACGGCAAGGCCGCCATCCGGCTCGTCCGCGTCCACCGCGACCTCGGCGGCCATCGCCTGCGCGACCTGACCGTGGCCATCGCGCTGGAGGGTGACTTCGCAGCCGCCCACACCGACGGCGACAAC
>JANONZ010000120.1:0-4372 GCA_031421095.1 Thermomicrobiales bacterium | reverse complement strand
GGCCACCTACCTGTACGCCCACGCGCGAGCGGGGATGTTCCTGCCGATCCTCGACGCGTCCCTGGTCCAGAACGGCAAGACGATGCTCGGCATGGTGGTCGAGGTCTGGACGAGCGACGACCAGCACTTTCTGTACGAGATCACGGAGGTCCGCCGCCACCAGGTGACCCTTCAGGACGCCATCGACGCGCCCGGCGAGGAGCTCTGGCTGCAGACCTCGGAAGGCCCACGCGGTACGCCTGGCAAGACCCAGGTCGTGGCGATGCCGCTATCGCAGGGGGCCGCCGATCAAGGGGACGCCCACCCGGTCGCGAAGCCGGTGGACTGCGCCTAGGTCCCGCTGACGGTCGTGATGGCCGCGGCCGCTGTAGCGGCCGCCTCGAGCAGGCCACCAGGGAACAGACCCAGCAGGATCGTCAGCGCGGCCGCCGTGGCGAGCCCGCCCCACATCAACGCGCCGTGCTTCGGCGCCGGCGCATCGCTGACCGACTCGCGCATGAACATGTAGACGATGACCCGCAGGTAGTAGAACGCGGCGATCGCCGCATTGAGGACGACGATGATGGCCAGGATCGTCAGCGGGCCACCGACCTGCACGGCCGCCAGGATGATATTGGCCTTGGCGAAGAAGCCGGCCGTCGGCGGGATCCCGGTCAACGACAGCAGGAAGAGCGTCATGAGCACCGCCAACAGTGGTTCGCGCCGGCCGAGCCCCGCGAACGTGGCCAGGCTGGAGGTCACCCCGGTCCGCTTCTGGAGTGCCGTGATCACCGCGAACGCGCCGAGGTTCATGAACGCGTAGGCGGCGCCGTAGAAGAGCAGCGCCTCGATGCCGGCGGAGTGTTGCGGTGGGCCGGCGGCCCAGGCCGCCAGACCGACCAGCATGTAGCCGGTATGCGCGATGGAGCTGTAGGCCAGCATCCGCTTGACGTTGTCCTGGGTCAGGGCGACGAGATTGCCCAGGGTCATCGTCACGGTGGCAAGCACGATCATGACCGGCAGCCAGAACTCGGCCAATGGCCCAAGTGCCTCCACGAACAGGCGCAGGATCAGAGCGAATGCGCCGACCTTGGGCACGACCGACAGGTAGCCGGTGATGGGCGTCGGCGAGCCCTGGTAGGCGTCCGGCGTCCAGTAGTGGAACGGCACCGCAGCGATCTTGAAGGCGACACCCGTCGTCAGGAAGGCGAGGCCCATCGCGAGGCCGGGCGAGAGCGGCGCCGTACCGGCGACCACTGCGGCCAATGCCTGGGCGATGCCATCGACGCGCGTCGTGCCGGTCAGGCCCCACACGAAGGCCAGGCCGAACAAAAAGATCGCGGAGCTGAACGAGCCGAGCAGGAAATACTTGATCGCCCCCTCGGTCGAATATGAATCCGTCTTGTGGAAGCCCGCCAGCAGGTAGCCGGGCAGCACCATCAGCTCCAGTCCCAGGAACAGCAGCAGCAGGTCTGTCGAGCCGGCGATGAGCATCGCACCGGTCATCGCGAAGATGAGGATGGCCGCGAACTCAGCCACCGGCAGCCCTCGCGGCAGCAGGTAGTCCGGTCCGAACATGATGGTCATCGCGATGATGGCGATGAACAGGATGTCGAGGAATGTCGTCAGCGCGTCGGCTCTGTAGACACCATCGAATGCCGTCCCGCTGACCGACAGGGTCAGGCCCGCGGTGATGGCTAGGCCGATGAGGGAGGTGGCCACCGCCAGCACGCTGGAGCCGGGCCGGATGATATCGATGATGAGGATCGCGGCTGCCGTGAGGACGCCCGCGACGAGCGGGCTGATGACGACCAGGTCCTGCCAGCTCAATGTGCGGCCCCGCCTTCCGGCTCCAGCGCAGGACGGGACGGCTTGAGCAGGACCCAGCCCGTGCGCGCCACGATCCCGGCCAGGAGCAGGACGATCCCGCCGATGACGGCCGTATCGGCGATCGCGATCGGTGCCGCCGGCCTGACCGCGCCGAGCGTCTCCGTGACCGTGCTCGAGAACAGGTTCAGGAGCAGGCCCGGCTGGACGCCGAAGATGACGACGAGCGTCGCGAGCGGGACGAGCGTCAGGATCTCCACCGGGGTCATGTCGGTCAGGCGGTCGCCGAGCCCGGTCAGGAAGTCGGACAACTCACCGAACACGATCCGCCCGTACATGAACAGGAGGTAGCCGGCCGCCAGGATCATCACGAACGTCGCAACCGCAGCAGCCCCGGGGTTGACCTGGAACGCGCCGACGAGAACCAGGAACTCACCCACGAAGCCGGACAGGCCGGGCAGGCCGACGGAGGCGAAGACGAAGAACCCGAAGACGGCCGCCCAGACTGGGGTCCGACCGGCGAGGCCACCCATCCTCGCGATCGTCCGGTCGTGCGTGCGTTCGTAGATGACGCCGACCAGCAGGAAGAGGGCGCCGGTGATGAGGCCGTGGTTGATCATCTGGAGGATCGCGCCCTGAAGGCCCTGCTGGGTGAACACGAAGATGCCCAGGGTCACAAAGCCCATGTGGCTGACCGACGAGTACGCGACCAGCCGCTTGAGGTCGGGCTGGACCAGCGCCACGATCGCGCCGTAGATGATCGCGATGAGCGACAGCACGATGACGACCGGCGCAAACGTCGCGGCAGCATCCGGATAGAGCGGCAGGGCGAACCGGATGAAGCCGTACGCGCCCAGCTTGAGCATGACGGCGGCCAGGATGACCGAGCCTGCAGTCGGGGCTTCCGTATGGGCATCGGGGAGCCAGGTATGGAACGGGAACATCGGGACCTTGATCGCGAAGGCCAGGAAGAAGGCCACGAACGCGGCCAGCTGAAGGCCGTCGGCGAAGCCGGGTGAGGTCGCGTAGGCCCTGAGCATCTCGAAGTCGAAGGCGCCGATCCACGAGCCGCCGTGGTCAGCCTGGTAGGCGTAGGCGGTCGCCAGGATCGCGACCAGCATGAGCAGCGACCCGACGAGCGTATAGAGCACGAACTTGATCGTGGCGTAGATCCGGTTGGCCCCGCCCCAGATCCCGATGATCAGGTACATCGGGACCAGGACGATCTCCCAGAAGATGTAGAACAGGAACGTGTCGAGGGCCAGGAAGACGCCGATCATCCCGACCTCCAGCACGAGGAACGAGATCATGTACTCCTTGATCCGCGTCTGGATCGGCTTGAAGCTGGCCAGGATGGCGATCGCGGAGAGGGTCGTGGTCAGGACCACCAGCACGACCGACAGGCCGTCCGCGCCCAGCTTGTAGCCGATGCCGAAGGCCGGGATCCACGGGTAGCTCTCGATGTATTGAAAGCCGGCCCGGCCGGGCAGGTAGCCGATCAGCAGGAAGAGCGACGCGATGAGGGCGAGCATCGCGAAGCCGAGCGCAACCCCGCGCGCCATCGACGCCGGCAGGATGGCCACGGCCAGCGCGCCGACGAGCGGCAGGAAGATGATGATCGAGAGAAGCGGCAGGCTCGTCAGGTCCACGCTCAGCGTCCCGCCAGCACGAGGTACGAGCCGGCCATCACGATGAGCCCGATGGCGATGCCCAGCGCGTAGTTCTGGACCCGCCCGGTCTGCACGAGGCGAAGCCCGCGCCCGGCGTCCAGGGTGGCCGTGCCGATGGCATTGACGGTGCCGTCCACCACCTCACGGTCGAACCACCACAGGGCGGCGCCGATCCTGCCGCCGACGACGATGAACAGCAGGTGGTTGAGGTCATCGAACCACCATTTGTTGAGCGAGGCGCGGTACAGGAACGGGGCCCTGGCGCTCAGCTCGCGCACGCGCTCCGGACGCGATGGCAGCCGGATCCGGCCGATGTTCACCCCGAACAGCCGCCAGGCGATGGCCAGACCGATGACCGCGATCGTCACGCTGGCCAGGATGAGCACGCCATCGATGCCGAACAGCTGATAGGCCGGCTCCGCCCCGCCGTGCAACACATGGAGGCCCTCGGCGAACACTGGTTCCAGCCAGTGGCTGATCCGGCTGTCGCCCAGCGGCAGTCCCAGGAACAGGCCCAGCGACACCGTCGGGATGGCGAGCAGGATCAGCGGGATGGTCATGACCGCCGGCGATTCGTGGATCTTGTCCCATACGGCCTTCGGGCCACGGAAGGTGCCCCAGAACGTCATGCCCATCAGCCGGAACATGTAGAACGCGGTCATCCCGGCGACGAAGAAGCCCACGGCCCAGACCCAGATGAAGCCCAGCTTGAACGACTCACCCAGGATCTCGTCCTTGGAGAAGAAGCCAGCCAGCGGCGGGATGCCCGCAATGGCCAGCGAACCGATGAGCATCGTCGCGTAGGTGATCGGGATCTTCTTCGACAGCCCGCCCATGTTCCGCATGTCCTGCTCCTCGTGGACCGAGTGGATGACGGAGCCCGAGCCGAGGAACAG
>JANONZ010000119.1:0-11421 GCA_031421095.1 Thermomicrobiales bacterium | reverse complement strand
CACCACCTCAGGGATGATGGCTCCTGTTTCCACCCGGCTATTCCATTTCGTCAAGGGGCCAAACGCATTCAAGATGTCCACGAATTGATGGGACTCCTTGTGCATACGATCGCGGCTCACCTGGCCGGTGATGGCGACCACCGGGGCCCGGTCCAGGTTGGCGTCGGCGAGACCCGTCGCGAGATTCGTAGCGCCGGGACCCAGCGTCGCCAGGCAGACTCCGGCGCGGCCGGTCAGGCGGCCATACACATCGGCCATGAACGCCGCGCCTTGTTCGTGGCGGGTCGTCACGTGGCGAACCGTGCCGTGATCGGCCAGCGCATCGAGGATATCCATGGTCTCTTCGCCCGGGACCGAGAAGACGTACTCACAGCCTTCGGCGGCAAGGCAATCGACGAGCAGATGAGCAGCCGTTCGCGGCCTTGGTGTCGCCATGGGATGGTCAAGCCTAGCAGGGCGGTCCGGGCGTGCTCCTGGATGCGGGCATCCGGCCGCGCAACCCGAGCACGACGGCCGCGCCCAGCAGGGCGGCCGTGGCCCCGAGGCCGACGCCGATGAGCGCGATGCCGAACTCGGCGGCGGTTGGCACGTGAGCCAGGAGGCCCAGCGACAGGCTCGCCGTCCCGAGGTTCCAGACCGCGAGGCGCAGGATGCTGACCCGGCCCAGGAGCTGCCTCTGCCGGGCATGGGCAGGCGGGTCGCCGGGGCCGATGGCCGGCACGAGATGGGTGGCCGCCGCGACGACCGTCAGCCCGATCCAGCCGGCGACGAACGGCCCGGCGATCGCGTCGATGGACCAGCCCGCAGGGGTCGCGCCGAAGGCGAGCACTCGCCCCGCTGCGATCAGCATCCCGACTTCGAACCAGGCGATGGCCGACACGAGGCCGCCCATCGCGAACCGATGCCAACCGGGATCGGTCGTCCAGTGGGCGCGCGTCCGCCACGTGCGCCGGGCGTAGACGGCGAGCGCCGCCGCGCCTGCCAGCACCAGCACCGCGCCGAGGCGGGCGATGACGTCCGACTGGAGCAGCGAGCCGAGCGCGACGAGCGGGGCGCCAGCAGCAAGTCCGACGACCGTGATCCGCGCACTCGGACGGACGGAGATCCGCGCGCCGACGACGGTCGGGAAGAAGTGCAGGAGCGTCGTTGCGATGACGAGCGACACGAAGCCGATGAGGTTGAGCCAGGCGTGAGCCGGCTTTGCGGCCGCCCAGTCCCCCACGACGGGCGACCAGCCGGCGAGGTACAGGGTCGCCACTGCTGCGCCGACGGCCACCTCGCACAAGGCGACGATGTACCCCTGCGTCACGAGTCCACGACTCGGGCCCAGGGCGCCACTCATCGGGCGGATCGTGGCGATGCCGGTCAGGGCGATCCCGACGACGAACACGACGCCGCCCGGGACCGAAAGCGACACCTGACCGACGATGCCGCCGCCGGCAACGCTCGCAGCGCCCAGGGCCACGGCTCCCACGGCGGCCCAGCGCAGTCTTGCGTCGCTGGGTGGCGCGGCGGCGAACGCGGCAGAGAAGAACGGCATGACCCCGGCGATCGCCGTCGTCGCCGCGCCAGCGAGCGCGAGATGGAGCGGTAGCCAGATCCCCAGGCGCACCTGGGCCGGCAGCAGTGTGGCGAGCAGCGATGCCACGAGGAACGTGACCGCGATCCCGATCGCGCCCAACGCGACGAGTCGGTCATTGGACCGATCGATCGGGGCTTGACGGCGATGCAGCGCGGCGAGACTGATCACGGGACGTCCAGCCTAGCGGCTCGTCACGCATCTTGACGGTGCCGCCGCGCCTTGGTGCTCGTCCGGCGATACGTCAGCGCTGTGTGCGATGGTCTGCTAAAGTGAGCGCGTCGCCTATCTTCTGGTAGATTTGAGTAGGTTTTGAGCACCACGAAACCACCTGAGCAAGACTGGGTCGGTCTGTCCGAGGCGAGCCGGCTGCTGGGCGTATCCCCGGCGACACTCCGCCGCTGGAGCGACGCCGGCCGTCTGCGGGTGTTCACCACCCCCGGTGGACATCGACGGTTCTCGCGCGACGCGCTCCAGCGCCTGCTGCCGGCGGATCGCTCACGGCGCCCCTCGATCGGCGGCGCCGGGTTGACGCCGGCCCGGATCGCGCGCTCGTACCGCCAGGCGAGCCGCGATGTCTCGACTCAGCTCCCCTGGGTGCTCGCCATGAATGACGAGCAGCGCATGCTGTTTCGCGAGCGTGGGCAGCTTCTCGCGGCCGGACTGCTCCAGTACCTCGACGCGAGCCAACCGGAGACCGCTCGGCATCATCTGAAAGAGGCATCGGTCAGCGCGTCTGGCTACGGCCGCGCCGCAGCTGAACTCGGCCTGTCGCTGACCCAGACGGTCGAGGGCTTTCTTCGCTTCCGCGCCCCCTTCTTTCATGAGCTCGTCGTGGCGGCCCGGCGGCGCGGCTTCGACACGGGAGAGACGACCGATCTCATCGAGCTGGCTGAACGAGGGATGGATCAGCTGCTCGTGGCGACGATGACCGGCCATAGCGTCCGATCCGTCGGGGAGCGCGGCGGTCGAACCCGGGCCGCTCCGTCGCGCATCGAACCCGCCGTCGACGGCACACGGTGACGGCAGCGCAACCCGGGCGCCTCGTCGCGCTCGTCGCGCACGCCCGGCACGTGCCTGCCGTCGAGCGCGAGTCCTTCGGTTTCCGCGCCCGCGAGTGGTCCGCCCGTCGCTCCGGCTTCGTTCTCGAGACCTGCCATCGGGTCGAGGCGTATGGAGTCCTGCGCGAGGACTCGACCGCCGACTGCCATCAGCTTCCCGAGGGAGGCCAGTGTTTCGTCGACGAATCCGTCGTCCGTCATGCGATCGCGGTTGCCGTCGGGCGGGACTCGGTGGTCGTCGGCGAGGACCAGGTCCTGCACCAGCTCCGGGCGGCGATCGCCACAGCGCGCGCCAGCGATACGCTCGACCCAGTTCTCGAGCGGCTGTTCACCGTCGCATCGCGGGCGGGCCGCACGGCACGCTCGTGGCGCCAGGGTCCATCCCGGTCCCTCGCAGACGTGGCGATCGAAGCGATCCAGCGTCGGGCCGGACCGCTCCACGGCCGCGAGCTGCTCGTCGTGGGTGCCGGGCAGATGGCCGCACTAGCCGCGCGCTCGGGATTGCTGGCGGGCGCCACGGTGTCGATCGCGAGTCGCACCCCGGCCCGGGCAGAGGCACTCGCTACCCGGTTCGGTGGGCGGGCACGTCCATTCGACCCGGGCTCGCACGTCGGTGACAGCGCGGGCATCATCATCGCCCTCCGTGGTGTGTGGCCGACGTCCGCCGCGACGGACGCGGCGCTCGTCGCAGGCGAAGCCATCGTCGTCGATCTCTCCGTCCCACCGGCCGTCGCCGAGTACCTGGCGATCGCCCTGGGCGACCGCTTCGTCTCGGCCGACGCCCTCGCCCTCTTCGAGGGATCGATCGAGACGCCGAAGGACGAGGGCGCGACCCGCCGGCTCGACATGCTCGTCCAGTCGAAGGTGGCCGAGTTCCTGACATGGTTCGATGCGCATGACCGCCGGGCCGCCGCGGAGGCCCTCGCCGAACGTGCCGAATCGGAACGCGTGGCGGAGCTGGCTGAGCTGTGGCGTCGCCTGCCCCGGCTCGATCCGGAAGCGCGCCACCTCATCGATGGGATGAGCCGGCACCTCGCCACCCGGCTGTTGCGCGAGCCGCTCGAACGGCTCGGGCGCGATCCGGATGGACGTCACGAGCGCGCCATCCGCGAGCTGTTCGGGCTGTGAGCGGACCAGCGATCCGGATCGGCACGCGGGGGAGCGCACTCGCACTCGCCCAGGCTCGACTGGTCGCCGACGCGTTCGCGCGTGATGGTCGGCAAAGCCGCCTGGTCGTCGTCGAGACGGAGGGCGATCGACGCGCACCGGACACGGTCTGGGGTGAAGGCGCATTCGTCGCGGACATCGAGCGCGCTCTCCTCGGACGCAGCGTGGACGTGGTCGTCCATAGCGCGAAGGACGTCCCGACGGGCGAGGATCCTCGCCTGCAGATCGCCGCGTACCTGCCACGGGCCGATCCCCGCGACGTCCTCGTCGTGCGAGTCGATTCTCCGGCCCGGTCGCTTGACGAGCTGCCGGCGGGAGCGCGGGTGGGAACGGACAGCCCGCGACGGGTCGGCTTCATCCTCGCCCGCCGGCCGGATCTCCGGCCTCATCCGCTCCATGGCAACGTGGATACCCGACTTCGGCGCCTCGATGAAGGCGAAACCGACGCTCTCGTCCTTGCGGCGGCCGGCCTGGATCGGCTGGGGCGGGGCGAGCGGATCACGCAGCACTTCGATCCCGAGGTCATCCCGCCGGCTCCCGGTCAGGGCGCGATCGCCGTCCAGGTCCGTCGCGATGACGCCCCGATGCTGGCACTCACCGCGCCCATCGATCACCTGGCGACGCGCCTCGCGGTGACCGCCGAGCGCGCGTTTCTTGCCGCGTCGGGTGGAGGTTGCCGGGCGCCGATCGGAGCGCTCGCCGTATCGGAGGGCGGCGAAGTCGTGCTGTTCGGTGGCCACACGGCACCCGATGGTTCGGCCACGGCTTTCGGTCGCGTGCGTGGGCCGGCCTCCGACGTGATGCGTCTGGGCAGCGAGCTCGCTGGACGGCTCGGGATCCGCGTGTCGATGCAGGCCGGCAGCCCTTTGACACCTGAGCCTCGGGACTTGCCGATTCGTCGCCGGATCCTGGTCACCCGCGCCGAGGGACAGGCGAGCGAGTTCCTCGGGGCGCTCGCCGAGGCCGGCCTCGCCGCTGTCCACGTGCCGTCCATCGCCATCGAACCCGTGGCCTCGGGTGGCGATCTGGACCGCGCGGCCCGATCTCTCGATCGCTACGACTGGGTCGTGGTGACCAGCGTCAATGGTGCCCACGCGATCCTGTCCGCCGCTGAGCGCGTGCTCACGCCGCTCGGCGCACCCCGCTGGGCCGCGATCGGCGTGGCCACCCGGCGCGTGCTCGAAGACGCGGGGTTCGAGGTTGACCTTCAGCCGAGTCGCGCCAGCGGGACCGCCATCGCGGAGGAGTTGCCGGTCGGTCCGGGGAGCCGCGTCCTGCTCCTTCGCGCTGACCTCGCCGACGGCGACCTGCCCGTGGCCTTGCGCGCTCGAGGAGCCGAGGTCGACGACGTCATCGCGTATCGGACCGTCGAGGCACCGGTGACCTCCCGAGCCCCACTTCGAGAGGCCATGGAAGCGGGTCCGCTCGAGGCGGTCGTCTTCACGAGTGGTTCGACTGTCCGTGGGCTCCTTGCGTTGGCATCTGCGGACGTGCTCGACGTGACGTCGATCCCCGCTATCTGTATCGGCCCGGAAACGGCCGCCGCGGCCCGTCGAGCGGGCTTCCACGTCCTCGCCGAAGCCCCGATGCGCGACGCCGTCACGCTCGCGGCGACCACCGTGGCGGCGCTCGCCGCTCAGCCGCAGGAGATCCGATGACCCTCGACCTCGACATCGACATCGCGGTCCGGCTCCGCCGTCTCCGACGGACACCGGCGCTCCGGGCGCTGGTTCGTGAGACGCGCATCCATCCCGCGATGCTCGTCGCGCCGCTGTTCGTCCGTCCGGGCGTCGGGGTCCGCGAGCCGATCGACTCGATGCCCGGTCAGGCGCGCCTGTCGGCTGACCTCGCGGCCGAGGAAGCATCTCGGCTGGCCGATCTCGGCATCGGCGGGGTCATCCTGTTCGGCTTGCCTGAAACAAAGGATCCGCTGGGCAGCGGGGCTTCGGCGGATGAGGGGATCGTGCAGGATGCCTTCCGGCGGATCCGGGCCCTCGAGTTGCCACTCGTGACGATCGCCGACACCTGTCTGTGCGAATACACCGACCACGGCCACTGCGGGCCGCTCGCCCCGGACGACAGCGTCGACAACGACGCCGCCCTGCGACGGCTCGCCGAGACGGCAGTCAGCCAGGCGCGGGCCGGCGCTGACGTCGTTGCGCCAAGCGCGATGATGGACGGTCAGGTGGCCGCGATCCGCTCGGCACTCGACGTGGCCGGATTCGAGCGGACGGCGATCATGGCCTACGCCTCGAAGCATGCATCGGCTTTCTACGGTCCGTTCCGGGACGCGGCCGACAGTGCCCCGGCGATCGGGGACCGGCGTGGCTATCAGATGGATCCGGCGAATGGCCGCGAGGCTGTCCGCGAGATGGCACTTGACGTCACCGAGGGCGCCGACCTCCTGCTCATCAAGCCTGCGATGACCTCGCTGGACCTCATCGCTGCCGCCCGGGCTCGTTTCGACCTGCCGATCGCCGCCTACCAGGTCTCGGGTGAGTACGCGATGCTGTACGCCGCGGCCGAACGGGGATGGTTGGACAGACGCCGGGCGACCCTGGAGGCCGTGACCGCGATCATCCGGGCGGGCGCCGGGATCGTCATCACCTACGCCGCCGGCGATATCGCCACGTGGCTCCGGGACGAGCGATGAGCGGCGACGACCAGACGTACATCCAGGCCCTCGCGCTTGGGCTCGACCCGGCCTGGCGGCGCCTGTCGGACGACGAGCGCCACGACGATGGCCGCCGATTCGTCGAGGCCAGTGCCGCCGAGGTCGGTCAGGTTCGAAGCATCGCGTACTCCTCGATCGGCCTGGAGCCCGGCGTCGATCTCCTCCTGTGGCGGATGGCGCCCACCATCGACGCGCTGGAGACCACCGCCGCAGCCCTGCTGCGTTCCGGCCTCGGCCGATGGTTCCGCGTCAGCCATTCGTTCATCGGCCGGATCGGGCCGTCGCAGTACGTCAGGAAGCCGACGGCCCAGGAGCAGTCCGTGTTCGCCGGCGAGCGATCGCGATACCTCATCGTCTACCCGTTCACGAAGAGCACCGACTGGTACCTCCTTTCGAAGGAGGCCCGCCAGGGCGTCATGAACGAGCACATACGGGTCGGTCACGACTATCCGATGGTCCGACAGGCGCTGGCCTACTCCTTCGGGCTCGACAGCCAGGAGTTCGTCGTCGCGTATGAGACCGACGACCTCGTCGCCTTCGGGGACCTGGTTCGCGCCCTGCGCAGCACGGAGAGCCGGCGGTCGACCGTGAGCGACACGCCGATCCTCCTCGGGATCCACCGGCCGATCGACGAGATCGTGTCGCTGCTGGGTGCCCCGTGACGGGCCTGGCCCGCCCCACCTCGCGGACGGCTGGGCTGGTGGCCCGTGCGGAGGACCTCTTTCCGGGTGGGGTGAACAGCCCGGTCCGAGCGTTCCGGGCCGTCGACCGGGCGCCTCTGCTCCTCGAGCGCGGCGAGGGCCCGTACGTCTGGGATGTCGACGGCCGGCGCTACATCGACTACATCGGGGCCTGGGGACCGGCGATCCTTGGCCACGGTCATCCAGCGGTCATCGATGCCGTCGTGACCGCCGCCCGGGATGGGCTCGCCCTGGGCGCGACGCACCCGCTGGAGATCGAACTCGGTGAGGCGATCCGGCGAGCGATGCCCTCCGTTGAGCGGCTGCGCTTCACCTCGTCGGGCACGGAAGCGGTCATGAGCGCGCTGCGGCTCGCCCGTGCCGCCACCGGCCGCGACCTGATCGTGAAGTTCGCCGGTGGCTACCACGGCCATGCCGATGGGCTCCTCGTCGAGGCGGGCTCGGGCGTGATGACCAACGCGATCCCGGGCAGTGCCGGGGTGCCGGAGGCCACGGCGGCCCAGACCGTCGTCCTGCCGTACAACGACCCGAGTTCCGTGACGCGTGCGTTCGACGAGCACAAGGGTCGGATCGCGGCCGTGATCGTGGAGCCGGTCGCGGCGAACATCGGGGTCGTCCCGCCGGCGCCGGGCTTCCTTGAGCATCTTCGCGAGACGACTCGTGCGGACGGCGCCGTGCTCATCTTCGATGAGGTGATCACCGGCTTCCGGGTAGGTCCCGGCGGTGCCCAGGCCCGCTTCGGGATCCGACCCGATCTCACCACGCTCGGCAAGATCATCGGCGGGGGGATGCCGATCGGCGCGTACGGTGGCCGGGCTGACCTCATGAAGCTCGTGGCTCCGGCCGGCCCGGTCTACCAGGCCGGCACGTTGTCGGGCCATCCGCTGTCCATGGCCGCTGGGATCGCGACGCTGGCGGCCCTTGACGCGGACCGCTATCTCGCGCTGGAGGAGGTGGCCGCGACGCTCGCCGCGGGTCTCGAAGCGGCGGCCCGCGAGGCTGGTCGAGCCGTGACGGTGAGTCGGGTCGGTTCGCTCCTGACGGTCTTCTTCCGTCCGACCCCGCCCATCGACGCCGCCGAGGCACTCGCATCCGACCGAGCCGGGTTCGCCCGGTTCTTCGGGGCGATGCTGGACCGGGGGATCCTCCTGCCGCCATCCCAGTTCGAGGCCTGGTTCGTCTCGATGGCCCATGGTCCAGTGGAACTCCAGGCCACCCTCGATGCCGCTCATGCGGCCTTCCGGGTATGAACGACCGCTTCCTGCGGGCCTGCCGTCGCGAGGCTGTCGACGCGACCCCGGGCTGGTTCATGCGCCAGGCCGGTCGGTCTCTGGCCGAGTACCGGGCGATCCGGGCGCGCGCCACCCTCGTCGAGATCACCCGCGACGCCGCACTGTGCGCGGAGGTCACGCTTCAGCCCGTCCGGCGTCTGGGCGTCGACGCCGCGATCCTGTTTGCCGATATCACGACCCCTCTGGCGGGGATCGGCGTCGAGGTCGAGATCGTCGACGGCGTCGGGCCTGTCATCGACCGACCGATCCGTTCGATGGTGGACATCGACGTGTTGCACCCGTTCGAACCCGAGGCTGCCGTCGGGCCGCTCCTCGAGGCGATCCGCCTGGTGAGGCGGGAGTCCACGGTGCCGCTGATCGGGTTCGCCGGCGCGCCGTTCACCCTCGCTTCGTACCTCGTCGAGGGTCGATCGTCACGCGACGCGATCCGACTCAAGTCGCTGATGCACGCCGAGCCTGCGACCTTCGACCGCCTCCTGGCGGTCCTCGTCGATATGACGATCGGCTATCTGCGGGCTCAGGTCGCGGCCGGTGCCCAGGCGGTCCAGCTCTTTGATTCGTGGGTCGGTACCCTCAGCCCGTTCGATTACGAGCGTTCGGTCGCGCCGCACGTGCGCCGCCTGTTCGCCGGCCTCGACGGCCTGGGCGTCCCGACGATCCATTTCGGGACCGACTCGGCCGGCCTCCTGCGGGCGATGGCCGACGCCGGCGGCGACGTCATCGGGCTCGACTGGCGGATCGGGCTTGCCGACGGCTGGGCGTTCGTGCCGGACCGTGCCGTCCAGGGCAACCTCGATCCGGCCCTGCTTCTCGGTCCATTCGAGGCGGCCGCCGATCAGGCCCGCTGGATCCTCGACCAGGCGGCCGGCCGCTCCGGCCACATCTTCAACCTTGGGCACGGCGTTCTGCCGGCGACCGACCCCGACGATCTCCGTCGCCTGGTCGACCTCGTCCACGAGACGAGCGCCCGCCGATGATCGGGCAGGATCGGCTCCTCGCGGCGGCGCGGCGACAGGCGGTCGACGCCACGCCGATCTGGTTCATGCGCCAGGCGGGTGGCTCGCTGCCCCGCTATCTGACCCTCCGCGAGCGCTATTCCGTGGAGGAGATCGCGCGGACGCCTGAGCTGTGCGCCGAGGTCAGCCTCATGCCGGTCGAGGCATACGGCGTCGATGGAGCGGTGATGTTCGCCGACATCATGCTGCCGGTCGCTGCGATGGGCGTGGACCTCGAGCTGACGAGCACCGGGCCGGTCATCGCATCGCCGGTCCGATCGGCCGCCGACGTCGAACGGCTCCGCCCGCTCGACCCCGAAGCCGACCTCGGGTTCATGCTCGAGGCGATCGGTACGGTCCGGCGCGCGCTGGCCGGCCGGGCGGCCCTCATCGGGATCGCCGGCGGACCATTCACCCTTGCCTGCTACCTCATCGAAGGTGGTCCGTCGCGCGACCAGGCCCGGGCGAAAGCCTTCATGTATCGGGAGCCGGCCGCCTGGACGGCCCTCATGGATCGGCTGACCGACGCGCTGTGCTTGTACGTCGCCGCTCAGATCCGCGCCGGTGCACAGCTCATCCAGGTCTTCGACAGCTGGGCCGGGACGCTCGGCCCCGCCGATTATGTCCGGTTCGCGCAGCCCTATGCCGCGCGGGTGCTGGCCGCAGGCAGGGAGGTCCCGACGATCCATTTCGGCGTCGGCACTGCCGGGATCCTGGACCAGCTGGCCGCGGCAGGCGGTGACGTCATCGGCATCGATGCACGGCAATCGCTCGGCGAGGCCTGGGCACGGGTCGGGCCCGACCGCGCGATCCAGGGCAACCTCGAGCCGGCCCGGCTCCTGGCCGGCTGGACGGCGGTCGAGGAGGGGACACGGGCGGTCCTCGCCGAGGTCGCGGGACGACCAGGCCACATCTTCAACCTGGGACATGCGGCGCCCCGCGAGACGGATCCGGGTCTGCTGCGCGAACTCGTCGCCTTCGTCCACGAGATCACCAGTCGGGAGGCATCGTGACCCGCGATCCTCGGCGCTTCGGCGTTCTGCTCATGACCTACGGCTCGCCGTCCTCGCTCGACGACGTGCCGCGCTATCTCGCCGCCGTTCGTGGTGGACGGACCCCGGACCTCGAACTCGTCAACGAATTCACCCGCCGCTACCGAGTCATCGGCGGCTCGCCCCTCGTCGAGATCACCCAGGGGCAGGCGGCGGCCCTCGAAGCCCGACTCGGTGGCGAGGCCGTCGTTCGCGCGGCGATGCGCTTCTCGGAGCCGTCGATCGAGACGGCCCTCGGCGACCTCGTCGACCACGGGATCGACCGCCTCGTGGGGATCATCCTCTCGCCCCAATACTCTCCGCTCATCATGGGCGGGTACCACCGGGCCGTCGAAGCGGTGCGGGCGGCGTTGGGCGATCGTGCGCCGTCGGTCGACATCGCGGGCGCCTGGCATCGCGAGCCGGCGTTCCTCGATGCCCTCGCCGAACGGGTCGCCCAGGCGCTCGATCGTTTCCCGGCTGACCAACGTCCGAATGTCCCCGTCCTTCTGACCGCGCACAGCCTGCCACGCCGCGTCGCGGACGAGGAGCCCGGATATCTCGCACAGCTCCGGGAGACGGCCGAGGCGGTCGCCACCCGAGCTGGACTGGAACGGGACCGCTGGCAGTTCTGCTGGCAGAGTGCCGGTCACGAGCCCGGCGAATGGATGAAGCCCGACTTCGCGGACCTCATGCCGGCCCTGCGTGACGCCGGCCATCGCTCGGTCCTCGTCGTCCCGGTCCAGTTCCTGGCCGATCATCTGGAGATCCTGTACGACATCGATGTGGGGGCCCGTGAGCAGGCAGCGGCCGCTGGTTTGGACTTTGCCCGGATCGAGTCGCTGAACACGTCGCCTCGATTCGTGGACGCGCTGGCATCCGTTGCGCGGGCCGGGTTCGATCGTGCTCGGGTGCCAGGCG
>JANONZ010000118.1:0-2027 GCA_031421095.1 Thermomicrobiales bacterium | reverse complement strand
TGGCCATCACCCCGCCCGACCTGACGAGCCTGGACCCGCGCCCGTTGCTCCCGTTGGCCAGCCTTGGTCGGCGCTTCCAGCAGCTGCCGCAGCGACAGCAGGCGGTCTTCATCCAGCTGATGACGATGAGCGCATCGGAGTTCCTGGACCAGTGGTTCGAGACGGATCCGCTCAAGGCCACGATGGCCTCGTCCGGCATCATCGGGACCTACCAGGGCGTCAAGAGCCCGGGCACGGCGTATGTCCTGCTCCACCACTACATGGGCGAGATCGACGGAGCCTTCCGGGCCTGGGGCATCCCCAAGGGCGGCACCGGCGGCGTCAGCAATGCGATCGGCAGTGCCGCCCGGGCGCTGGGCGCCGAGATCCGGACCGAGGCCCCGGTCCACCATGTCATGGTCAAGGCCGGGCGGGCGGTCGGCGTCGTCCTGGAGTCGGGCGAGGAGATCTTCGCCGATTCGGTCCTGAGCTCCGTGGACTCGCGCCTGACGTTCCTCGGCCTGCTGGAGCCGGGCGTCCTGGAGCCGTCGTTCGAGGAAGAGGTTCGACGGTTCAAGTTCCGCGGGTCGTCCGGCAAGGTCAATCTGGCCGTGGACCGCCTGCCGGACTTCACCTGCCTGCCCGGTCCGGGCGAGCACCTGCGCGGGGCGATGAGCTTCAGCCCGTCGATCGATGCCATGGAGACCGCCTACGACGACGCCAAGTACGGGCACTTCTCGCGCAAGCCGTACATCGACATGATCATCCCGACCCTGGTCGACCCCTCCATGGCACCACCTGGCAAGCACGTCATCAGCTGCTTCGTCCAGTACGCGCCGTACCATCTGGCGCCCGAACTGGGTAGCTGGGACGACCAGCGCGAGGCGTTCGGGGACGCGGTCATCGACCGGATCGCCGAGTTCGCCCCGAACATCCGCGACATCATCCTGTATCGGAACGTCCAGACGCCGCTGGACATCGAGCGGACGACCGGCCTGACCGAAGGCAACATCTTCCAGGGTGAGCTCTCGCTCGAGCAGCTCTTCTTCAATCGCCCCATCCCCGGCTACGCGCGCTTCCGGACACCGGTCCGCGACCTTTGGCTGTGCGGATCGGCGACCCACCCGGGTGGCGGGATCATGGGCGCCAACGGTCGGATCGCCGCGCTGGAGGTCCTGCGGGCCCGCGGCCGGAAGGTGGCCTAGGCGATGGCCACGAACAGCTACGACGCGATCGTCATCGGCGGCGGCCACAACGGCCTGGTGACGGCTGCCTATCTTGGGCGGGCCGGCCTGCGCACGGTCGTGCTTGAGCGTCGCTCGACCGTCGGCGGCGCGGCGGCCACCTCGGAGCTTGCGCCGGGGGCGCTGGTCCCGACGCTGGCCCATACCGTGGGCCGGCTGCGGCCATCGGTGGTCCGCGATCTGGATCTCAAGCGCCACGGTCTTTCGCTGGTCGGCCCCGATGTCCGGGCTTTCGCGCCGGGCCTCGATGGTGGCGCGGTCGTCCTGTATGGCGACGTGGCCCGGACGGCCGAGGGCCTGCGCACCCGGTCCGCCGGCGATGCCGAGAGCTACCCCGCCTTCGACCGTCTGGTGCGAGCGCTGGCGGGCTTCCTCGGCGAGTTGGCCGGTCGCACGCCGCCGGATATCGAGTCGCCCGGGCTTGGCGATGCGCTCGCCGGCCTTCAGCTGGGCCGCTTGTTCCGGGGTCTCGGCAAGCACGACAGCCGGACCATCACGCGCGTCCTGCCGATGGCCATCGCGGACTTCGTGGCCGAATCGTTCGAGAGTGACGCCGTTCAAGCGGCCATCGCGTGGCGGGCCGTCCAGTACACGTCGATGGGTCCGTGGTCGGCTGGCACGACTGCGGTCCTCCTGGCGGATTCGGCCGGCAATGACGGTGGCGCTGCCGGACAGACGGTCTACGCTCGCGGCGGCCCGGGCGCACTCAGCGCGGCGCTGGAGGCATCGGCCCGGGCATCCGGTGTCGAGATCCGAACCGACGCCGAGGTGACCGCCATCACGTCCCGTGACGGGCGGGCGACC
>JANONZ010000117.1:0-5071 GCA_031421095.1 Thermomicrobiales bacterium | reverse complement strand
CCTGGCCATGACCGGGCGGGTCGCAGACGGGATCATCCTGCAGCTCGCGGACCCGGACCTCATCCGCTGGTTCATCGCACAGGTCCGCGACGCCGCCGTGGCAGCCGGCCGCGAACCGTCATCGATCAAGGTCCAGGCGGCGGCCCCGGCCCACGTCGGGCCGCGGGATCTGGGGCGCGACCGGACGCGCTGGTTCCCGGCCCTCGTCTCCAATCACATCGTGGACCTCGTCAACAAGGTCCCGCGCGAACAGCTTCCGGAGTCGTTGACCGGCTATATCACCGACCGCACCGGCTACGACTACCAGCACCATGCCGAGGTCGGATCGTCCAACTCCGCGTTCGTCGGCGACGAGGTCACGGACCGGTTCTGCATCCTGGGGGAGGCGGACGAGCACATCGCCAAGCTCCGAAACCTGGCCGACGCCGGGGTGGACCAGTTCAACCTGTACCTGATGAACGGCGACGAGGAGGAGCAGGTGCAGGCCTACGGGCGCGACATCATCCCGGCGTTACGGGGCTGACCGCGCGATCCGTGGTGCCAGATCGCACCGGAGTCCGTGCTCCGTCACCTGGCGGAGCACGGACCACGACCCCCGGGGCCCGGTCATGGGCCGGAGGTCAGGCTGGTCGATGACGCCCCGTCCGGGCATCATCGACGGAACGACGGGCGGCATCGGTGACGACCCCGGCACGGACCGGCGACCGCGCCCGGGTGGAGGTATACATGATCCTGCGCAGGCGTAACGAACGCGACCCGTTCTGGGACGATGGTCAGGGCGTCCGTCGGTCCCATGCCCGCCGGCGCATTGTGGGCGCGATGGCCTTCGCCACGGCTGTCGTGGCCTGCGGGTTGACCGCGGCGGCCTGGCTGCGCGAACTGGCCCCGTTGATCGGCGGTCTGCCCCTGGGCTGACCCGTCGCGGGGTGCCGCCGACCCGACCATGCCCTACCATCTCCCTCCTGACCGCCCCGACGTCTGTCGCCCAGGAGGGATCGATGCGCACGCTCATCACCAACGGGACCATCGTGACCGCGGAAGGCTCCCAATCCGCCGACGTCCTGATCGACGGTGAGACGATCGCCGCGATCGGCGCGGATCTGGCCGGTGCCGGCATCGGCGCGGACGAGACGATCGATGCGACCGGCAAGTACGTCATCCCGGGCGCCATCGACGTGCACACCCACATGGAGCTGCCGTTCGGGGGGACGTTCGCCAAGGACACGTTCGAGACGGGCACGCGGGCGGCCGCCTTCGGCGGCACGACGACCATCGTCGACTTCGCCGTCCAGACCCGGGGCCAGAGTCTGCGCGAGGGCCTGGACGCCTGGCACGAGAAGGCGCAGGGCAACGCGGTCGCCGACTACGGCTTCCACATGATCATGAGCGACGTCAACGACGCGACGCTCGCCGAGATGGACCAGCTGGTCGCGGAGGGCGTCCCGGACTTCAAGCTGTTCACGGCCTACCCGGGCGTCTTCTACAGCGACGACGGGGCCATCTTCCGGGCGATGCAGCAGACCGCCAAGAACGGCGGCCTGATCATGGTGCACGCCGAGAACGGCATGGCCATCGACGTCGTCGCGGAGCAGACCGTGGCCGCCGGCACGACGGACCCCATCGGCCATGGCCTGGCCCGCAAGGCGGTCTTCGAGGGCGAGGCGACCAATCGGGTCATCCGCCTGGCGGAGGCGGCCGGCGTCCCCGTCTACATCGTCCATCTTTCGGCCCGGGAGGCGCTGGCCGAGGTGCGAGCCGCCCGCGACCGCGGCTCGATGGCCTTCGCAGAGACCTGCCCGCAGTACCTGTTCCTCTCGCTCGACGACCTTGGCAACGGGTTCGAGGGCGCCAAATTCGTCTGCTCGCCGCCCCTCCGACCCAAGGACCACTGGGAGGATCTCTGGACCGGCCTCGTCAAGAACGACCTCCAGGTGATCGCCACGGACCACTGCCCGTTCGACTTCCACGGCCAGAAGGAGCTGGGCCGGGGCGACTTCCGGAAGGTGCCCAATGGCCTCCCGGGCGTGGAGGATCGCGTCGACCTGATGCACGACGGCGGCGTCGTGGCCGGTCGGATCAGCAAGGAGCGCGGGGTGGAGATCATCTCGACCGCGCCCGCCAAGCTATTCGGCATGTACCCGCGCAAGGGCTCGGTCAGCATCGGCGCGGACGCCGACCTCGTCATCTACGACCCCAACCGCACGCGCACGATCTCGGCGACGACCCACCACATGGCGGTCGACTACTCGTGCTACGAAGGCCGCCAGGTGCAGGGCGCGAGCGATATCGTCCTGTCGCGCGGCTCGGTCATCGTCCGCGACGGCACGTTCACCGGCCACAAGGGCCACGGTCGATTCATCAAGCGCGCGACCGCCGATCACGCTCGAATGACCTGATGGCCCTGCCGCGCGGACACGTCAGGGTCCCCGCCCAACTCGAGCGAATGGCGGAGGTCCGATCGCTCATCCGCGAGGTGGCCGGGGACTGCGACGCCCCCGACTCCTGCGAGGAGGACCTGGTCCAGGCCGTGGACGAAGCGACAACCAACACCATCCTGCACGGATATCACGGCGAGCCGGGCTGGCTGGACGTGACCGCCGAGCGAGTCGAGGACCGGATCGTCATCACCCTGGAAGATGCCGCCCCACCGTTCGACCCGACCGGCGTCCCTGAGCCGGATCTCGTCGTCCCGCCGGAGCGACGGCGTCCCGGCGGCATGGGCGTGCATCTGATGCGCCTGGCCACCGACTCCATCACCCATCGACCGCGACCCGGCGGCGGCAATATCCTGACCATGACACGACGCCTGGATACGAGCGCCTGAAGGAGATCGATCGATGGCAATGGGCACCAGCATCGAGCACGCGGACGGGCGTGTGCCGATCACGATCGTGGCCCTGGATGGTGAGCTGGACGCTTCCAACTTCAACGCCCTGGTCGCGACCGTCCAGGATCTCTACGCGTCCGGCACGCGCCACCTCCTGCTGGACCTGTCCGATCTGCGCTTCATGGCCAGCTCCGGGCTCGTCGCGCTCCATTCCATCGTGCGCATCCTGGGCGGTGAGGCACCGGACGACGCGCAGGCCGGCTGGAATGCACTCCATACCGTGAGCCATGACGTGGCAGGCGGCTCCACCCAGACCGAGGTCCAGCTGAGCGGCGCGCAGCCCGCGATCCAGCGCGTCCTGGACCGCACCGGGCTGTCCCGGCTGTTCGTGGCGCACCCGGACCGGGCGTCGGCGATCGCGGCATTCTGACCCTGCTCGTGACCGCGCGATGACGCCCAGGCAGCACCTGGAGGGCATCGACCTCGCGGCGGTGCTTGGGCCGTTCGCTGTCCTGAGCGACGGGCTCCAGGTCACCGTCGAGGATGTGGACGGACATCATCTTGCGGGCGATCTCGCCGGCGAGTCACCGGCGCATGGGACACAGGCGGAGGCGGCCGGGTTGATCCATGCCCACGGTGAGCTCGCCGGCCGTATCGTCCTGCGCGGGCCGGCGGCCGCGACGGAGCTCGCGCGCGCCGCCGCCCAGGCCCTTGGGATCGCCCTGTCCGCCGCGGCATCCGCTGCCGTCTCGGGGGCGCCAGGCGGCGATCATGCGATCTCCGGCCTCCTTGAGGAGGAGTTGGCCCACGGTCGACGCCTCCAACGAAGCTTCGTCTCGCTCGTGCCGCCAGAGGTGCCGGGCTATGACATCGCCAGCCACTACGAGGCCGCCCGGGAAGTCGGCGGCGACTTCTTCGACCTGTTCCGGCTGCGCCGCCGCGGCAGGCCCCTGAGCATCGTCATTGCCGACGTCACCGGCAAGGGTGTCGCGGCGGCGCTGCTGATGGCCTTCTCTCGCCCGCTGCTCCATGCTGCCATCGACCACGCCTCGGGCCCCGCGGAGGCGCTGGAGCGGACCAACCGCGTCCTGGTCGGCGAACGACGCACGACCCTGTTCATCACCGCCCTGTGCGCCCGGCTGGAGGTCCGCACCGGTGTCCTGCGCATGGCCAACGCCGGCCACGAGCCGCCACTGTTCATCCCCGGCGACGGATCCGCGCCTGGCCTGCTGCTGGGATCCGGTCCCCTGCTCGGGGCGTTCCAGGTGCTGGATGTGCCGGAGGTGGAAGCGTTCATGGGTCCCGGCGACATGGTCCTGTTCTACACGGACGGGGTCACCGATGCTCGCTCGCCGTCCGGCGAGCGGTTCGACGATGCGCGGCTGCTCGCTGCCGTCGAACGTGCCCGTGGGGGAACGGCACACGACGTGGTCCGCGAGGTGTGTGACTCGGTGTCGCTGTTCTCCATGGCCGGGGAGCCTGCCGACGACATCACGATCGTCGCCATCGGCCGCCACCGGGCGCGGGTCGGGCGGCGCGGCACGGGTCGATGACGGTCGTCCTGGACGGCGGGCTGGCGACGGAGCTGGAGGCGCGCGGTCACGACCTGTCCGACCATCTCTGGTCGGCTCGCCTGCTGATGACCAACCCTGGCGCCATCGAGGACGTCCACCTTGCCTACTACCGCGCCGGGGCCCACGTGGCGACCACGGCGAGTTACCAGGCCACGATCCCGGGATTCCTCGCCGAGGGGCTGGATGCGGCGGCGGCGATCAGTGCGATCCGGCGCAGCGTGGTCCTGGCACAGCGCGCGAGAGAGCGCTTCGTGGTCGAGGCAGAGGCTGCGGGCCTGTCGGTCGGGAGCCTGCTCGTCGCCGGGTCGGTTGGTCCGTATGGCGCCATGCTCGCCGACGGGTCGGAGTACCGCGGCCGCTACGACCCGGGGGTGGCCGCACTGGCCGACTTCCACCGGCCGCGGATCGAGGCACTCGTGGAGGCGGGCGCCGACCTCCTGGCGTTCGAGACGATCCCGACCGTCCGCGAGGCGGAGGTGCTCGTCCGACTCCTCGACGACGTCGACGTTCCGGCCTGGCTCAGCTACTCGTGCCGGGACGGCAGGTCGACGTCGGCCGGCGAGCCCATCACCAAGGCGGTCGCCCTGGGCCAGCACCCGCGGATCGTCGCGATCGGCGTCAACTGCACGGCGCCGCGGCACATGCCGGCCCTGCTTGCCGCGGCGCGCGA
>JANONZ010000116.1:0-8823 GCA_031421095.1 Thermomicrobiales bacterium | reverse complement strand
AGCGAATCCGCCCGGTTGATGAGGTAGCGGACCTTGGATGCGGGGTAGCCGATCGACCGGAAGGTGTCGGCGATGGCGACCGTGTTGTGGATCGTGGTCGAGTCGTAGGTGACGATCTCGATGATCGCATCACTGGCGTCGAGGAACGCCAGATTGATCTCGTTCAGGTGACTGGACATGTCGATGACGATCGCACCGTAGACCCGGCGCAGAAGCGACAGGACCTTGTCCACGTCGCGTGGTGTCAGCATCTCCGCCATCTCGATCCGGGGCGGGGCGAGCAAGATGTCGATGCCCGACGGATCGCGCCACAGAACGTCGCTGAGGTCGGACTCGGCGATACGATCGGTCGGCAGGTCCAGGATCGACGGGGCGTCGGCGGGGACCTTGAGGAGTGACCGGAGGTCACCGAACTGGAGGCTGCCGTCGATCAGCACCGTCCGCTGTCCCATCTGGCCGAGCGCCACGGCGAGATTGAAGGCGATGGTCGTCTTGCCGACCCCTCCCTTGGGCGCGAAGACGCTCATGACACGCGTGGAGATCGTAGCTTCCTGGGCTTCGAATTCCTTTCGGGCCGTCGCGATCCGCGTCATCAGGTCAAAGCCTGAGAACGGCATCGACAGAACGCCGTTGATGCCCAGGCCTGGATCGGGTTCGATCGGGTTCTGGGGGACCGTCAGGACGATGACCGGCACGCCCAGCTTTGCCTCATGGATCTGCTGGATGAGCTGGGGGCCCTTGACCCGGCCTTGCAGCAGAGCGTCGACCAGGACGATGTCCGGACGCAATTCCTGGATCGACGCAATGGCCTTCCCGCCCTCGCTCAGGACCTCGAGCAGCTTGACCCGTGACTGCGCGTTGAGGAGTCCGCGGATGTACTGGGCAACCTGCGGGACATCTTCGACGATGAGCAGGCGTGTCTCGTCACTCGGTGGCATCCGCCCGACGATACCACGGGGGTCCCCTCCGGAACCCAGCCGGAGGTCCCAGTCGCGGCATGGTCCATCGGAACCGTCAGGGCTTGACCGCGACGAGGACTGCCCGTTCACTGCCGGGACCCAGCAG
Source organism: Thermomicrobiales bacterium (assembly GCA_031421095.1). GTDB lineage: Bacteria > Chloroflexota > Limnocylindria > Limnocylindrales > CSP1-4 > SPCO01. The sequence goes on along the minus strand of JANONZ010000116.1, from coordinate 7,758 downwards.
GCCCAGCCCATAGTCGCCGGCGAGCAGCTCCACGGTCAGGCCGGCCGATTCTGCGAACTCACGCAACTCGCCCGCGCTGACGAGGCGGAGTCGATCCTGGCGGACCCAGCGCTTCGTCGGTCCGCCCTGCCCGCCCTCTTCGAAGATCGTCGTCAGCGTGATGGACGCAGTGGCGGCATCGTGCTGCGCCGATCCTGCCTTCGTGACGATCGCGCCGCTGTCCGGGTCAGGGCGGGGCCACTCCAGCATGATCCTGCCGTCGAACCGGGCCAGATCCTCGGCATCGGGCAGCCAGATGTCCACGACCGCGAGACCACCCGGCGCGAGGTGATCGGCAAGCGTGCGCAGCGCGGCACGTTGGGCGGTCCGGGTCGGCAACACGAGCAACGAGTTCAGCGCGATGAACGCGAGCCCGAATCGTCCCGCGTCGGGTAGCCGGAGGTCAACGAGGTCAGCCTCGACCAGGGTCAGGCGGTCCGCCGCTGGGGTGCCGGCGACCTTGGCCCGCGCACGATCGAGCATCGCCGGATCGAGGTCCACGCCGGTGACCCGGTGCCCGGCCATGGCGAGAGGGATGGCCAGCCGGCCGCTTCCGACAGCGAGCTCCAGGAGCGGACCGTCCGCCCGACCGGCCAGTGCGAGGTACAGGTCCAGGTCGCCCTGGTCATCGGCCAGGTCGAGGTCATACAGGCGAGCCAGTGCGGCCGCGGTGGCGGCGTCGGGCCGGTCGATGGCCGGGTGGTCGATGACCTAGCCCTCCCAGCGCACGCGGTGGCCGTCGCGACGACGGACGGCGAGCGCACTGATCGCTTCCAGCGCTGCCCGGTTCGCGGCCATCGCGGTGGTCTCTGCCTGATCGTAGGGCGGCGACACCTCGACGATATCCATGCCGGCCAGGTCCACCGCGCCCACGATCTGGCGGATCGCCCGAAGGACCTCACGGGTGAGCATGCCGCCAGGCTCCGGCGTGCCGGTTCCCGGTGCCATCCCGGGGTCGATGACGTCGATATCGAGGGACAGGTAGATCGAGTCCGGGCCGTCGAGCGCCTCGGCGATCGCGTCGGCGATCACCGGCTCCGCACCGCGCTCCTCGATCTCCCGCATCAAGTGCCAGCGCAGGCCCTGTTCCCGCATCCAGTCGAAGGTCTCCCTGGGCGGCCAATAGCCGCGCAGGCCGACCTGGACGAAGTTCTTGCCCTTGACCGCGCCGGACTCGATGAGCCGACGCATCGGAGAGCCGTGGCTCGCGAGCACGCCCCAGCCATCGGGCGCGGTGTCGGCATGGGCGTCAAAGTGAACGATGCCGATGCTCCCCGGGCGGCGCACCTCGGCGATGGCCGTGGCCGAGGGCCAGGTGATGGAGTGGTCGCCACCCAGGATGATCGGAATAGCCCCGGTCTCGGCGACCTCGCGGACCTTGCGGTAGATCATCGCGTGGGACCGCTCGATCCAGGCCGGGATGATGTTCGCATCGCCGGCATCGACCACCGTCAACAGGTCGAACGGGTCGACATCGAGTTGCAGCGAGTGGATGGAGCCGGAGGTGTACTGGGCCTCACGGATCGCCCGAGGTCCGAAGCGCGCCCCGGGGCGGTGGGTGACCGCGTCGTCGAAGGGAGCCCCCACGATCGCGACGTCGACGGCCAGGCGGCGCAGCTCGGCAGGATCCGTGATCCAGGGCAGCTTCATGAACGATGACGGGCCGACATACGTCGGCAGGTCAAAGTCGGAGTACGTCTCGAATTCACCGTCCCAACCATTGTGCCGCGCAAGATCGCGTTCGAGGTCGGGGTCGTGGGGGCGCTCAGCCACGGTGTCCTCCGGAGACGGGGGCGACCATCGGCCGCCGGCGGATCGCGTCCGTCTCGCTGGGGGCGCCGCCGGTTCGAAACCCGTCGTCCAGCGGGGCGCGCCGTCGCGATGGTATCACCCCGTCGTGGGGGCTCCATCCGGCGCGCGGAACTCCCGCCATGCTGCCGCCACAAGCTGCGGATCGCTGAACAACTCGAACGCCGTCTGGGCGACGAGGGTCGCCGCAAGCAGCGTCGTCTCGTCGGCGCGCGGGGTGATCGCCGCATCGCGAAACAGGATGGAGTGGCCGGGCGTGCCTTCCGAAGCGATCGCCAGATCCGGGTGGATGGTGGGGCAGACCCAACTGACGTTGGCCATGTCCGTCGAGCCGGCATTGGGATCGTCGCCTTGATCCTGGATGCCGTAGGCGGCCATGTTCGCCCGGAAGCGGTCGGCCAGGACGCCGTTGTTGCGCATCGTCCGGGCCAGACCGGAGAAGGCCACCTCCACCGTCGTGTCCGTCGCCAGGGCCGCCGCTTCACACAGGTCATGGAAGCGCGCCCGCATCGCCCCGTACTCGACCTCATCGTCGCTCCGGATCATGAACCAGGCGGCCGTCCTGTCCGGGATGATGTTGGCGGCCGTGCCGCCCTCCCGGATGATGCCGTGGACCCGAGCCGTCGGCCGCAGTTGCTGTCGCCACAACCCGACCGACGTGAACAGCAGGATCAGCGCATCAAGTGCGTTCCTGCCACGCCACGGATCGGACGACGCATGCGACTGCAACCCGTGAAAGACGACTTCGGCATCCTCCGAGGCAAGTGGATGGCTGGCCACGTGGTTCCGATCGCACGGATGGAACAGCAGGGCCGCGTCGAGTCCCTCGAACAGGCCGTCGTCGATCATGATCTGCTTGCCGCTCCCGCGTTCCTCGGCCGGGGTCCCAAGGAAGACGATCTCACCGGACAGTCCATCGGCGACCGAGGCCAGCGCGATCGCGGCGCCGACGCCCGACGCGGCCATCGTGTTATGGCCACAGCCGTGGCCCAGGCCGGGAAGGGCGTCGTACTCGGCGAGGATCCCGATCCGGGGCGCGTCGCCACCCTGTCCGCCGCGCTTCGTCGCACGGACCGCCGTGGCGAGGGTGCCCGCGGGATGCTCGACGGTGTAGCCGTGTCCGGCGAGGATGTCAGCCACCCATGCGGCCGCCTGATGCTCCTCGAATGCCGGCTCAGGATGCGCGTGGATGCGGTGCGACAGCCCGAGGATCTCGGGTCGGGCCGCTTCGACCGCGGCAGCCAGGCGCGACTTCCCGGCCGTGAAGGGCTCCGCCGGTGCGGTGGATGTCAAGAAGGGCACGCGATCTCCCGGCTGACGACGGCTGTGGGTGCTCACAGCCTAACGCGACCCGACGTTCGACGCCGATCCAGCGGTCTGCACCAGGTCAGCGCTCGGCGGACAGGGTCGCCTCGGCCACGAGGGCAAGGGCGATCATGAACAGGGCGATCGGCAGCTCCAGAAGCCCCTGCAGACGCAACACGACCAGGACCGTGACGATGATGCCGACCCACGCTGCGCGACGGATCGCCCGCAACCAATCACCCTCGTAGGCGATCTGGCGATGACGGCCGAAGACGGTCACCCACAGGAGCGGCGTGAGGGTCAGGGCCATGGCCAGGCCCATCAGCGCGGACCCGATGAACCCGGCACTCGGGTCCGTGAGCGGGTCTCGGGTCGTGACGACCAGGCCGACAAGAAGCCACACGACGGCAGCCGCGCCGAAGAAGGCGAGATTGGCGGTCCGGTCGCGCGGTTCCATGACCACCCGAGTCTAGGGCCTGCGACCCGTCATCCGCGACTGCGATCACCGCACCGCGCTCGCCGGGCAGATATCGCGGTATGCGCAATATGTGCACGCCAGATAGTCCGGCTTCGGGGTGTAATCGCGGACCCGCATGCCGGCCGCTGCCTGGACGATCTTGGCCCGGGCCTTGGCCAGTCGCTTCGGGTCGACCTCGACCTCGCCGATGAGCCCTGACCCCAGGAAATCGAGCGCGAGCGTATCCGGCAGGCGGCCCGTCATCGCCTCGTAGCCCATCGCATAGATCTGGAGCTGCAGCGAATCCCTGGCGCGCTGTCGGGCCTTGACCGGATCTCGCACATCGGAGGACTTGTAGTCCGTGATGGTGACTCGCTCCGGTCCGAGCATCCCCAGCGTCGGCGAGATGACATCAGCGGTCTGGGTACGAGCGGGATCCAGAGGCGGACCACTCCCCTCCCCGGCCGGCACGACATCGACCCGATCCCAGCGGCCGCGGACCCGGTCGCCATCGAGCATGAAACTGAACTCGCGCTCCACATACGTCGGGATGACCGCGTCCGGCTCGAGTTGCGCTGCCCGGAACCGACGCAGTGCAGCCCGCCCGGCCTCCAGACGGGCTTCTTCGTGATCGCGACTGACGAATCCCTCGTTGGACCAGGCGGAGTCGAACACTTCATCCAGTTCCGCCTCGCTCATCACGTGGCCCTTGGCGTGTCGCTGATGAAAGAGCTGGACCGCCTTGTGCAGCGCTGCGCCGTACACGATGGCGTGGTGTGGCGCCAGCGGTACACGCAGGACATGGGCGTATCTGTACTTGAGCGGGCAGGTCAGATAGTCGTCGATCTGGTAGAAGCTGAGCGACAGCGGCTCGGTGATGGGCCCCTCCGGGGCGCTCAGCCGGGCCGCGCTTGGGGCGAAGGCGGCCAGACGCTCGGCCGGAGTCGCCGTCCGGGCGCCCGCTCCCGGAACGCCGGCCGCGGCGGGTAGATCCAGTGCTTCGAGCACGAACGGCGAAACGCGCCGGGCCCGCGCGCCCCCGTAGTCCGCTGCATGCGACAGGACCAGCTCATCGCGCGCCCTGGTCATCGCCACGTAGCAGAGGCGGCGCTCCTCGGCGAGAGACGACTGGGTGGTCGACGGAACGCCACGCCCGAGTCCGGCCGGTAGCGCCAGCGACTCGCTCCGGCCGTTCATCGGGAACCGCCCCGCGACCATGCCCGGCAAAAAGACGACCGGGAACTCGAGGCCCTTGGCCTTGTGGACGGTCAGGACGGCCACGGCGTCGGCGTCCGGGTCCAGCTCTGCGGTCGCCGGATCGTCGCCGGCTTCGATGAGTGTCGCGAGGTGCGGTGCCACGAAGACAGCCCGGTCATCGGCGAGGAGCACGGACTGGGCACGGACGATCTCGAAGAAGCGGGCGATGTTCTGGAGCGCCTCTGCGCCCGCAGCCGTATCTGTACCGACCAGGCGCGCGAGCAGGCCGCTGCCGCGCAGGAACCGGTAGAGCAATTCACCGGCCGGCTGTTCGTGGGCGGCCTCCGCGTAGCTGTGCAGGTCCGTGCGCAGCCGGCCCGCGGTAGCGCGGGTCTCGGGGCTGAGGCGCAGGATGCCCGGCTGACGATGGAGCTCGTCGAGGATGACCCAGATGGAGCGGTTACGCCGTCGGGCCATGTTGACGATCGCCGTGAGGTCCTCCCCACCGAGCCCGTAGACCTCCGAACAGGCCAGGGCGTACAGGTCGACGCTCGAATCGAGATCGGCAACGACGCGCAGGAAGGCCAGGAGCAGCCGGACCTCCGGGCGAGCGTACAGCCCGGAAGCGCCCGAGAAACGCCACGGGACGCCGGCCATGTTGAGGGCTCGCAGGATCGGATCCGCGTGGCCGTTGGCGCGAACGAGGATGGCGTGGTCGCGCGGAGCGGCGCCAGCCTCGATCCGCCGGCCGATCTCGGCCGCGATCCAATCCGCCTCCTCCGATCCCGAGGCGAACACCTCGAGGCGGACCGGGGCCGAATCGCGAACGACCCGCTGTGGACGGAGGCGCTTGACGACCCCGGCTTTGACCTCCAGCCGATCCGGGTCGTTGAAGCGCACGAGTCGATAGGCGGCGTCGAGGACCGGCGCCAGCGACCGATAGTTGCGCCGCAGGACGACCGTCCGGGCACCGACATAGCGATCCTGGAAGGCCAGGATGTTGTCCACCGCCGCCCCGCGGAACGCATAGATCGCCTGGTCGTCGTCACCCACGACGGTCACATTGCGGTGACCTTCCGCGAGAGCAGCCACCAACTCCGCCTGGGCCCGGTTCGTGTCCTGGAATTCGTCCACGAGGACGTACTTGAAGCGCCCCGCGATGGCCGTGCGAGCCTCTGCCGAGGTCCGCACGAGACGCAGCGCAAGGGCGACCTGGTCCCCGAAGTCGATGCAGCCGTTGGCGGCCATCAGCGCCTGGTAGGTCCCGTAGGCACGAGCGAGCTCGGACTGTCGGCGGGCCTCCTCAGCGGCTGCCGGTGCCGCGTCCCGGGCGAGCTCCGCCGACGCGGGCTCAACGATCCCCGCCGCTTCCGCCACGAGCGCAGCCTCCGCGACCAGCCGGTTTGCGTGGGCCAGGTAGTCAGCGGGCGAGATGTCCTCGTCCTTGCAGCGACTGAACAAGGTCGCCAGCGCGCTCAGGAAGCGAGTCGGATCACCCAGCGGACGATAGGCGTCCAGTTCGAATTCGAACAGGCGCTCGCGCAGAAAGATGACGACCTCCGGTCGCGATAGCACCCGCAGGTCCGTCGCCAGGCCAAGTTCCAGGGCGTATTCCCGGATGAGGCTGTCACCAAACGCATGGAACGTCGAGATCGCCGTGTCCGTGTAGCCGTAGGGTACGAGCTGGTCCACCCGGACGGCCATCTCCTCCGCCGCCTTGTCCGTGAACGTGAGTGCAAGGATCTCCGACGGCCTGGCCCGTCGAGTCGCGATCAGCCAGGCGATCCGTCGGGTGATGACCTGGGTTTTCCCGGTGCCTGCGCCAGCGACGACGAGCAGCGGCCCCGCACCGTGGGTCACTGCACGCAGCTGGTCCGGATTGAGGCCACCGAGGAGAGCCTCGAGCCCCGATGGGATGGCGTCGGGGAGCTCCGCGGCCACGACCGGGAAGAGACCCCGCCAGGCGGGCAACTGGTCCAGCGGTGAGGGTTGGCGTCGAGGACGAACGCGGGCCCGGGTCATGGTGGGCGTCGCGTGGGGTCGGGGTGTCGAGGGGGCCATGTCGGGAGGATCGCCGACCGCCGTGACACCTAGCCTGTCAGACCATTGCCTTCCGGAGGGCCGCCGTCTCCTCCTCGGAGAGCGCCGTCTCAGCGCGTCCGGCCCTGATGGCCTTGGCGTAGACCCGGGTCCCCGAACGGGCGTGCAGGCTCGACATGACCCAGCCGTCGCCGGCACCATCGAGCAGGGCGAGAGCGAAGCTCTGATTTCCGCCGGTCTCCTCGAACGGGTTGTAGCGGACCAGGCCAACCCGCTGGAAGGTCCGCCGTTGCGCGCCCTCGATGGTCGCGACCCGAACGGCCAGTTCGTCGAGACCGCGCGAGACCGCGAACACCTTGTCGAGGTGCGCCTGGAGGACCGATTCGAGGCTCGACCCTCCTTCGCCGCGGGTCAGATCGCGCAGGCGCGCATCGATCCGACTCGTCCGACGAGCCAGCCGCATCATGGCCACGAGGAGCACCACGAAGACGACGGCCAAGCCGACGACGAGGGGTGCGAGATACGGTCCGATGAGCGCGGCGAGGTCGATCCGACGTTCCTCCTGTGGGGTCGGCCGAGTCTAGCAGCGACACGTCGGGGGCCGCATCGCGAACAGCCGCGGGCCCGCGCGGCGCGGGATGCTATCCTCTGCCGTCGTCAGACCAAGTCAGGCGCACGTCAACGCCAGAGCCAGCCCAGCCCATCCATGGAGGCCTTCCACAGCATGGCCAAGCGCGCCAGAGGCAGTACGACCCGACCCGGCCAGCGTCCGCCGCTGCAGCGCCAGGCGACCCGACCGGTGAGCCCGGCGACGTCGGTCCAGCCCAGGCCGGCCTCGCTGACCGCGCAGGAGGAAGCCCGCGCCGGCGAGCTCGAAGCCGCCATCGTCGCCGAGGAGCGACAGGCCGAGG
>JANONZ010000115.1:0-2568 GCA_031421095.1 Thermomicrobiales bacterium | reverse complement strand
CGGCCCGTTCCGCGATCCGCTTGCCGGTCGTGGAGCTGCCGGTGAACGAGATGACCGCCACGTCGGGGCTGTCGACGATCGCGTCACCGACCTCCCCGCCGGCTCCGGTGACGAGGTTGACGACGCCCGGTGGGAAGCCCGCCTCGGCCATCAGCTCCACGAGCAGTGTCGCGCAATGCGGCGTGTCGGACGACGGCTTGAACACGACCGTGTTGCCGGTCACGAGTGCGGGCATCATCTTCCAGCACGGGATGGCCATCGGAAAATTCCAGGGCGTGATGATCCCGGCCACGCCGATCGGTTGGCGGATGCTCATCGCCCACTTGTCGGGCAGCTCCGAGGGGACCGTCTCGCCCGCCATCCGGCGGCCCTCACCGGCCATCAGGTAGGCGATGTCGATGCCTTCCTGGACGTCGCCGCGGGCCTCGGTCAGGACCTTGCCCATCTCGCGGGTCATCGCCCTGGCCAGCGGCTCCTTGTGCTGGGCCATGAGCGCCCCGAACGCGTAGAGGATCTCGCCCCGTTTGGGCGCCGGGGTGCGTTGCCACATCGGGAACGCGGCCTCGGCCGCCTTGATGGCCATGGCGACGTCCGCCACGGTCCCCTGCTGGAACCGGCCGATGATGTCGCGCGTGTCGGCGGGGTTGCGGCTGTCGAACGTGGCGCCGGATGTCGAGTCGGTCCACTCGCCGGCGATGAAGTGGCGGAAGATCGGCGTGTCGAGCTGGGCCTTGGTCTGCGTCTCAGTCATGGTTGAAGGATAGGCCGGAGCGAGACGGAGCGGGACGGCGGAGGACGGCGCTCCTCCCTGGCGCGTCAATCCCTACACTCTGCCGATGCCCCGCTTCGTTCGCTTCGAGGATGCACGCCTCCACCTGCGCACGTCACTGCGGGTCATCCAGGCCGTGCTCCTGAACCCGGCCCTGCGCCGCGTGGAGCTTGCCTTCCTTCTGTTCAACGCCGCCGAGTTCGGGACGTGGGTCGCCGTCCTCCTGTATGCCTATGAAGCGACCGGCCCAGCGTCGATCGGGCTGGTGGCTGTCGCCCAGCTCATCCCCGCCGCACTCGTCGCTCCGTTCGCCGCCGTCATCGCGGACCGCCCGGATCGAGTCAGGTCACTGGCCATCGGGTACGGCATCCAAGCCGTCGCGTTCGGCGTGACCGGCGCCGGGATACTCCTGGGCGCGCCGCCCATCCTGGTCTACGTCGGGGCCGCGGCGGTGGCGACATCGATCGTCGTGACGCGTCCGACGCAGGGCGCACTACTGCCGGAGATCTCGCGGACGCCGGAGGAGTTGAGTGCCGCCAACGGCCTGTCCGGGACGGTGGAGGGCGGTGGCGCCTTCCTTGGTCCGCTCGCTGCGGCGGCGATCCTGGCCGTCGGCGGGCCAGGCCACGTCTTCGCGGCCGCGACGGTCACTGTCGGCATCGCGACCGTGCTCGTGCTGTCGGTGACGCGACGGATGCTCCTCGACGGCCAGATCTCGGCGCCACGGATGAATATCGGCCAGCGACCCGACGGAACGGCGGTCATCGCCCCACGGAGCGTTCTGGAGGGGCTGCGGGTGGTCCGCCGGAACGGACACGTCCGGCTGGTCGTCGGGATCCTGGGCCTTCGGGCCGTCGCGAGCGGCGCGATGGATGTCCTGTTCGTGCTTCTCGCGCTGGAGGTCTTCAACACCGGCGCGTCCGGTGCCGGCATCCTGAACGGGGCCCTGGGCATCGGGACGGTCCTGGGAGGCGCCGTCTCGTTCCTGCTCGTCGGACGGCGCCGGTTGGCACCAGCTCTCGCGTTGGCCGCGTGCGTCCTGGGCGGTGCACTGATCGCCACCGCCCTGTTCGGGACCGGCTTCAATGCTCCGTTGTTCATCGCCCTCGGCGGCGTCGGCTATGCGGCATGTGCTGTGGCCGGCCTGACCATCCTCCAGCGGACGACCCCGGATGTCGTCCTGGGCCGTGTCCTGGGATCGCTCGAGAGCGTCCATCTGGTCGGCGTCGCCCTCGGTTCGCTGCTTGCGCCGATCGTGGTCTCGGTCATCGGCGTCCAGGGCACGCTGGCGGTCGCCGGTGCACTCCTGCCGCTGGCCGTCCTGTTCGGCTGGGGCGGGCTTCGGGACATCGACCGTCGCACCCGCGTCCCGGCCCGCGAACTGGCGTTGCTGGTTCGTGTCCGTGCGTTCGCACCCCTTCCAGCACCGGACCTGGAGACCCTGGCGCGACGCGTGCGCTGGCTGGCCGTCGATCCCGGCACGGCCGTCATCACCGAAGGTGAGCGCGGGGACGCCTACTACGTCGTGGAACACGGGCGCTTCCGCATCGAGCAGGGCGGGGTCGTGCTGCGGACACTCGACGAGCCGGCCGATGGCTTTGGCGAGATCGCCCTCATCCGGAACGTGCCCAGGACCGCCACGGTCACGGCCGAGGAACCGTCGGTCCTGCTGGTGGTGCGACGCGATGATTTCCTGGGCGCCATGGCTGGCCACGCCCCGACGCGAGCGTTCGTCGCTAAGCTGATCGGCCTAAGCCGCGGTCACTCAGCCCAGTACGGCCCAGTGGGCAGGCTAACAC
>JANONZ010000114.1:0-11342 GCA_031421095.1 Thermomicrobiales bacterium | reverse complement strand
CGCCAGCGCGCTGAACGGCTCCGAGTCGGACGGCTTCCGGATGATCTCCGCGCCGGTCTTGGCATCCAGCCCGATCATGGGCGGAACGTCGAGCGGTGAGGGCAGGTAGTCCACGACCGCGTCCAGCATCTTCTGGACGCCCTTGTTCTTGAGCGCCGAGCCAGTCAGGACCGGGATGATGCGTGAGGTCAGGGTCCCAAGACGCAGGCCACGCTTGATCTCGGCCACGGTGAACTCTTCGCCTTCGAGGTACTTGTGGGTCAGCTCGTCGTCGATCTCGGCGACAGCGTCGATGAGCGTCCGGCGGTGCTTGGTCGCCTCGGCCTGGAGGTCGGCCGGGATGTCGATCACGTCGATGTTGATCCCGAGGTCGTCGCGGTAGTAGATGGCCTTCATCTCGACCAGGTCGATGACGCCCTGGAACTGGTCCTCGTGGCCGATCGGGATCTGGATCGGCACCGCGTTCGCGCCCAGGCGGTCCTTGATCGAGTCCACACAGCGCCAGAAGTCGGCACCAGTTCGATCGAGCTTGTTGATGAAGCAGAAGCGTGGCACGCCATAGCGGTCGGCCTGACGCCAGACGGTCTCGGACTGGGGCTCCACACCGGCGACGCCATCAAACACGACGACCGCGCCGTCGAGTACGCGGAGGCTTCGCTCCACCTCGACCGTGAAGTCCACGTGCCCGGGCGTATCGATGATGTTGATACGGTGCTCGTCCCAGAACGCCGTCGTGGCCGCGGCCGTGATGGTGATGCCCCGTTCCTGTTCCTGGGGCATCCAGTCCATCGTGGCCGCGCCCTCATGGACCTCACCGATCTTGTAGATCTTCTTGGTATAGAAGAGGATCCGCTCGGTGACGGTGGTCTTGCCGGCGTCGATATGCGCGATGATTCCGATGTTCCGCGTTCGTGCGAGCGGAACCTGTCGTGGCACGGTTTGTCTACGCTCCCGGTTCTACCACTTGAAATGGCTGAAGGCCCGGTTGGCCTCCGCCATCTTGTGCGTGTCTTCGCGACGCTTGACTGCCGAGCCGAGGCCGTTCATGGCATCGACGAGTTCGGAGGCGAGCTTCTCGCTCATGCTCTTGCCGTTGCGCTTGCGAGCCGCCTGGACGAGCCAACGGACGCCGAGCGACATGCGCCGGTCGCCGCGGATCTCCACCGGCACCTGATACGTAGCGCCGCCGACGCGACGCGGCTTGACTTCGATGATGGGGGTCGCGTTGCGCATGGCCGCCTCGAGGATCTCGAGGCCTGGCCGGCTGGCCATCGCCTCGGCCCGGGCAAGGGCCTGGCGCAGGATACGCTCGGCCAGGTTCTGCTTGCCACCCTTCATGAGCTTCGCGGAGAAGCGCGCCGTCGTGCGGTTGGTCGGAACGATCTCGTACTTGCTCTTGCGTGGGATGCTGGTACGGCGCGGCATCTAGCGCGCCCCCGGCTTGCCAGTGGCCTTGGCGCCGTACTTGCTGCGACCCTTCTTGCGGTCGCGCACGCCGGCGGCGTCGAGGGTCCCACGGATGATGTGGTACTTGACCGACGGCAGGTCCTTGACCCGTCCACCGCGCACCAGCACCACCGAGTGCTCCTGCAGGTTGTGGCCGATGCCCGGGATGTAGGCCGTGACTTCCATCTGGTTGGTCAGGCGGACGCGGGCGATCTTGCGCAGCGCGGAGTTCGGCTTCTTGGGCGTCATGGTTCGAACCTGGAGGCAGACCCCGCGCTTCTGGGGGGCGCCCGGGATCGAGACCTGACGCTGCCGCAGGCTGTTCCAGCTCTTGCGCATGGCAGGCGCCTTGATCTTGGAGATCTTGCGCTTGCGGCCGTGGCGCACGAGTTGGCTGATCGTCGGCACGAAGACGCTACTCCTTCAGTCGGTCAGGTTCAGACGGTCGTTTCCGACCGGGCCGGTCTCGCTGATCGCCTGCCGGATGGCTGGCGGGCGACGGACCGGGGTTGGATGGCTGGTGATGGGTCCCCGGCGAACAAGCCGAAGGCGGACCCCTCCGGAGGCCGCGAAGGCGGAGTTTAGCAGCGGCCCGACGAGCGTGTCAAACGTCCGACGGGCCGTCGCGTGATGCTGGCGAGAGGCCTCGTCAGCCCTTGTCGCCAGTCTCGGCGAGGACTTTCGCGTCCTCCAGGAACGGGTTGGCGAGATCGTCGTCCCCGGCGCCGTCGGACGCATCGAAGGGATCGACTCCATCCGTTTCGTCCTCCCCTGCCCCGGCGATCGTGGCCGCCAGCGCCAGGCCGGCCGCCTCGTCGTCGGGAGCCCGGGTCTCGCCGTCCTCCAGGAACGGGTTGAACTCGGTGCCGAGGTCTTCGAGCGCCTCGCCGGCGAGTGCCTCGAGGGCTGCTCGACGGTCGCGCTCCTTGCGGGCCGCCACATTCGCCGGCGCACCCGTCCCGGCCGGGATGAGCTTGCCGATGATGACGTTTTCCTTGAGCCCGATCAGGTGATCCTTGGCGCCGTTGATGGCGGCCTCGGTGAGCACCCGCGTGGTCTCCTGGAACGACGCCGCGGCGAGGAAGCTGGAGGTATTGAGGGAGGCCTTGGTCACGCCCAGCAGAACGGTCTGGGCCGTTGCCGGCTCGCCACCTTCCGCCAGGACGCGGTTGTTGTGCTCCTCGAATTCGAGCCTGTCGACGAGTTCGGTCGGCAGCAGATCGACGTCACCCGGCTGGTCGATGCGGACCTTGCGGAGCATCTGCCGGACGATGATCTCGATGTGCTTGTCGTTGATCGTGACGCCCTGGCTTTTGTAGACTTTCTGGACTTCCTTGACGAGGTACCGCTGGACCGCGTCCTTGCCCCGGGTCTCCAGATACTCCTGCGGGTTGATGGGACCATCGGTGATGGCGTCACCGGCTCGGATCTCGGCGCCATTCTCGACGAGGATCTTGGCGTTGTGCGGGATGAGGTACTCGCGCTCGACGATATCCTCGGCCCGAACGATCAGGCCATCATCGGCCTTGACCAGGAAGCCCCTGACCGGTGCCGCGATGTCCGTCGTGACGCCGTCGACTTCGGTCCGGGCGATCACCTGGCCCATCTCGACCAGGTCACCTGGCGCCGCCAGCAATTCCGCACCGTGCGGCTGGACGATCGCGGTGTCGTAGCTCTCCCGCGAGACGACCTTGACCTTCGTCGGCCCGTCGCCTCGGATGATCTCGACGAGTCCGTCGATATGGCTGATCTCGGCCTTGCCCTTGGGGATGCGGGCCTCGAACAGTTCCTCGACGCGCGGAAGGCCGGCGGTGATGTCAACGCCCGCGGCGACACCGCCGGTGTGGAACGTCCGCATGGTCAGCTGCGTGCCGGGCTCGCCGATCGACTGGGCCGCGATGATGCCGACAGCCTCGCCTGACCCGACCATGTGGCCGGTCGCCAGGTTACGGCCGTAACACGCCCGGCAGACGCCGTGGCGAGCCTCGCAGGTGAGCGGCGACCGAACGAGCACTTCGTCGACGCCGGCCGCATCGATGCGCGCCGCCGCGTCTTCCATGATCAACACACTACGATCGACCAGGAGCGTGGGCTCCTTGCCCTTCTTCGTGACGACCCGTGGATCGGGCAACGGCGCTGCCGCCAGCCGACCGACCAGACGTTTCTGGAAGGCGCCCTTCTCGTCACTCGATTCGGCCCGGATGATCCAGCTGCCTTCCTGGGTGCCGCAGTCCTCCTCGCGGGTGATGACGTCCTGGGCGACATCGACCAGACGCCGGGTGAGATACCCGGAGTCGGCCGTGCGCAGGGCGGTATCGGCGAGGCCCTTGCGGGCGCCGTGGGTCGAGATGAAGTACTCGAGAACGGTCATGCCCTCGCGAAAGTTGCTCCGAACGGGCACGTCGATGATCCGACCGGACGGGTCGGCCATCAGGCCGCGCATGGCGCCCAGCTGGCCGATGTTGCCCTTGTTGCCGCGGGCCCCGGAGGCGGTCATCATGACCACCGGCCCATTGGGATCGAGCGTCCGCATCATCTCGTCCGACATCAGCGAACTGGTCTCCTGCCACACCCCGACGACCTGCTCGTAGCGTTCGTCCTCGGTGATGAGGCCGCGCTGGAACTGGCGATCGATCGCGGCGACAGAGGCGTCGGCGGCTTCAAGGCGCGCCGGCTTGTCTTTCGGGATCTCGATGTCGAATACGCCGATGGTCATGCCGCTGCGGGTCGCGAACTCGAAGCCGACGCTCTTGATCCCATCAACGAGATGTGCTGTCTCCTCCGGTCCAAGCTGGCGGTAGCAGACATCGACCAGATCCTTGAGGTCGACCCGATGCATGACCGTGTCATGGAAGCGCAGAGCGTCCGGCAGGATCTGGTTGAAGATGACCCGACCGATGGTGGTCCGGCGGCGCTGCAGCGTGAGCGACGACGTCGCCGGGTCCCAGGCCCTGACTTCCACATCGATGAGCTCGTGCAAGGTGGCGCCGGTCTTTTCCCGTAGCTGGTAGCCCAGGATCGCCTCGTCTTCCGAGGCGAACACCCGGACGGCCTTGCCCTTGACCGGCTCAGTGTCCATCGTCAGGTAGTAGCAACCAAGGACCATGTCCTGGGTCGGTGCCACGACCGGGCTGCCGTCGGCGGGCGACAGCAGATTGGTGGTGGACAGCATCATCGTCCGCGCTTCTTCCTGGGCGGCCGTCGACAGCGGCACGTGGACCGCCATCTGGTCGCCGTCGAAGTCGGCGTTGAAGGCGGTGCAGACGAGGGGGTGGATCTGGATCGCCGAGCCTTCCACGAGCACAGGCATGAATGCCTGGATGCCCAGGCGATGGAGCGTCGGGGCGCGGTTCAGCAGGACCGGATGGTCCTTGATGACCTCTTCCAGGACGTCCCAGACTTCCGGCCGAACGCGCTCGACGATGCGCTTGGCGCTCTTGATGTTGTGGGCGAAGCCCTTCTCGACGAGCTGGCGCATGACGAACGGCTTGAAGAGCTCGAGCGCCATCTTCTTGGGCAGCCCGCACTGGTGGAGCTTGAGATCCGGGCCGACCACGATGACGGAGCGACCCGAATAGTCCACGCGCTTGCCCAGCAGGTTCTGGCGGAACCGGCCCTGCTTGCCCTTGAGCATGTCGGACAGCGACTTGAGGCGATGGTTCCCGGTGCCGGCGATGGCCCGGCCGCGCCGCCCATTGTCGATCAGTGCGTCGCACGCTTCCTGGAGCATCCGCTTCTCATTGCGGATGATGATCTCGGGGGCGCCCAACTCCAGGAGGCGCTTCAGTCGATTGTTGCGGTTGATGACACGCCGGTAAAGGTCGTTCAGGTCGGAGGTCGCAAAGCGGCCACCGTCCAACTGGACCATCGGGCGCAGATCCGGCGGGATGACCGGCAGGACCGACAGGATCATCCAGTCCGGCCGCGTACCGGAGCGCCGGAACGCCTCGATCAGGCGCAGCCGCTTGATCGACTTCTTGCGGCGCTGACCGGAGCTGGTGCGCACCTCGATGTGGAGCGAGCGTGCCAGCTCCTCGAGATCCATCCGGCTGATGATCTCGCGAACCGCCTCGGCGCCCATGCCGGCCCCGAACACGCGGCCGCCCTTGGCGCCCGCGCCGTAGCGCTGGTCGAGATTGCGGTACTCCGTCTCGCCAAGCGTCTGCATCGGCTTGAGGGATTCGAGCTCATCGCGGAGCTTTCGCAGCTCATCCTTGGTGCCCTTGGCCTGCTCCTGGAGCTGCTCGCGCTCGTGACGAAGCGCGTCCTCCATGCCGGCCCGCAGATCCTCGATCTTCTGCTCGACGGCGCGCGCCTCATCGGCCTCGCGCTGCTGCAGCTCGACGTTGACCTGCTCCGTGTAGTCGCCGACGACCTTGCGCAATCGGGCCGTCGCCTCTTTGCCACCCTTGTCGCCGGTCGCCACGATGACCTCACCGGTCGGGGCGAAGGCGATGGTCTCCTCGGCGACCCCACCCTTGAGCTCGGCCAATGCGGCCTGGGCCACCTGGGCGACCGCGGCGATCTCCTCGGTCTTTGACGCGCGCTGCGCCTCGAGGTCCGCCTTCGTGCGGGCCAGCTCGGCCGTCAGTTCGTCCTTGTTCTTGTTGAGCTCCGTGCGAAGCTCGTCCTCCAGCTCGGCCAGGCGCTGGCCGGCCTTGCCGCCGCGACCCTCGGCCTCGTCCTCGATGACCGCCAGGGCGCGCTTGCGCGCATCCTCGTCGACATGGGTGACGATGTACAGGGCGAAATAGAGGATCCGCTCAAGGTTGCGCGGGCTGATGTCGAGCAGGATCCCAAGGCGGCTGGGCGTGCCCTTGAAGTACCAGATGTGGCTGACCGGGCTGGCCAGCTGGATGTGGCCCATCCGCTCACGGCGGACCTTGGAGCGCGTGACCTCGACGCCGCACTTGTCGCAGATGATGCCCTTGTAGCGGATACGCTTGTACTTCCCGCAGTAGCACTCCCAGTCCTTGGTCGGACCGAAGATGCGCTCGTCGAACAGCCCGTCCTTCTCCGGCTTCAAGGTCCGGTAGTTGATCGTCTCGGGCTTGGTGACCTCGCCTTTCGACCATTCCCGGATCTGGTCCGGGCTGGCTAGCGAGATGCGGATCGAGCTGAAGTTATTGACTTCGAGCATGGTTCTCCTCCGCGCGACCGTCTGGCTCGGCGACGCGATGCGGATCGTGAGCGAGCGACTTCGTGTCTGCCATGACGCGAGGTCGCGGTTGTCGGGTCGGGTTCAGTGTCAGAAGGTCAGTCCTCGAACCCGGCGAGATTGATCCCGCCGAGATCGGGCAAGCGGTACCCGGAAGCGTCATCCTCGGCCAACGGGATCTCCTCATCGTTGGGATCGAGGATCTCCGCGTTGAGGCCCAGGCTGCGCAGTTCCTTGATGAGTACCTTGAAGGACTCCGGCACGCGCGGCGGCTGGATCTCCTCGCCCTTGACGATGGCCTCGTAGGTCTGGACTCGTCCGAGAACGTCGTCCGACTTGACCGTCAGCAGTTCCTGCAGGATGTTCGCGGCCCCGTAGGCCTCCAGTGCCCAGACCTCCATCTCGCCGAAACGCTGGCCGCCGAACTGGGCCTTGCCGCCGAGCGGCTGCTGGGTGATGAGGCTGTACGGGCCCGTCGAGCGGGCGTGGATCTTGTCCTCGACAAGATGGTGGAGCTTGAGCATGTAGATGTAGCCGACTGTGATCGGCCGATCGAACAGCTCACCGGTGCGTCCGTCGCGGAGTTCGATCTTGCCGTTTTCCGGCAGCGACATGGACTTGCCGTAGACCATGTGCTTGGCCGAACGCAGCTCTTCCTGGATGTCGTGCTCCGTGGCGCCGTCGAAGACCGCGGTGGCGGCCTTCTGGCCCTTCTCGTGCAACGCCCAGCCGAGGTGTGTTTCGAGGATCTGGCCGATGTTCATCCGGCTCGGCACGCCGAGCGGGTTGAGGATGATGTCGACAGGGGTCCCGTCGGGCAGGAACGGCATGTCCTCCGCCGGCAGGATCTTGGCGATGACGCCCTTGTTGCCGTGGCGGCCGGCCATCTTGTCGCCGACGCTGATCTTGCGCTTCTGGGCGACAGAGACTCGAACCAGGCGATTGACACCCGGCTGAAGGTCGTCGTTGAGCTCGCGTCGGAACTCGCGGACCTCGACGACCTTGCCACGCTCGCCGTGCGGCAGGCGCAGGGAGCTGTCCTTCACCTCGCGCGCCTTCTCACCGAAGATCGCCCGCAGCAGGCGCTCCTCCGCGGTCAGCTCCGTCTCGCCCTTGGGCGTGATCTTGCCGACAAGGATGTCGCCCGGTCGGAGCTCCGCACCGATGTAGACGATGCCCTCTTCGTCGAGGTCCTTGAGGGACTCCTCGCCGACGTTCGGGATGTCGCGGGTGATCTCTTCGGGCCCGAGCTTGGTGTCGCGCGACTCCATCTCGTGCTTTTCGATGTGGATACTCGTGAACAGGTCGTCACGCACCAGCTTGTCGCTGATGACGATGGCGTCCTCGTAGTTGCTGCCCTCCCAGCTCATGAAGGCCACGAGGATATTGCGACCGAGGGCCAGTTCGCCCAACTGGGTGGAGCTCGAGTCGGGCAGCGGCCGGCCATCGGCGACTCGATCGCCGACATTGACGATCGGCCGCTGGTTGATGCACGTGCCCTGGTTGCTGCGGACGAACTTGAGGAGTTTGTATTCGTCGAGTTCGCCGGCATCGGTCTCGATGTGGATCCGCTCGGCGGTCACGCTGGTGACAAGGCCACCGCGCTTGGCTACCAGGACCTGACCGGAGTCACGCGCGGCGCGCTCCTCCATGCCGGTCCCGACGATCGGCGATTCCGGCTCGAGGAGCGGCACGGCCTGGCGCTGCATATTCGAACCCATGAGCGCCCGGTTGGCATCGTCATGCTCGAGGAATGGGATCAGGGCAGTCGCCACAGACACGACCTGCTTGGGCGACACGTCCATGTATTCGATCTGGTTGGCACGCGCTTCCGGGAAGGTGTCCCGATAGCGCGACGGGATGCGGTCAGCGGTGAAGTGGCCCTCATCGTCGAGCGGCGCATTGGCCTGCGCGACGACGTGCTGCTCTTCCTCGTCGGCCGGCAGGTACTCGATCTCGTCGGTCACGACCGGACGGATCGGGAACGCCCTGGCCTTTTGCTTCTTGAGCTCGGCGACCGCAGCGGCATCGAACGGCTCGCCCGCCTTGAGCACGACGGCGCCGCCCTTGGCCAGCAGGTCCGTCGCGGCCTCGAACTTGGCAAGATCCGGGTCGTCCCAGCCGATGGTGCGCTTGACCTTCCGATACGGCGTCTCGATGAAGCCGTAGCTGTTGATCCGGCCGTAGGTCGCGAGCGATCCGATCAGGCCGATGTTCGGGCCTTCGGGCGTCTCGATCGGGCAGATCCGGCCGTAGTGGCTGTGGTGGACGTCCCGGACGTCGAAGCCTGCACGCTC
The DNA here is from genome assembly GCA_031421095.1 of Thermomicrobiales bacterium. Lineage (GTDB taxonomy): Bacteria > Chloroflexota > Limnocylindria > Limnocylindrales > CSP1-4 > SPCO01. The sequence goes on along the minus strand of JANONZ010000114.1, from coordinate 2,441 downwards.
ACGCGAAAGACCACCCGGTCCCAGCGCGGACAGGCGGCGCTTGCTCGTCAGCTCGGCCAGCGGGTTCGTCTGGTCCATGAACTGGCTGAGCTGGCTGCCACCGAAGAATTCCTTCATGGCCGCCACGGCAGGCCGGATGTTGATGAGCGCGTTGGGCGTCGCCTTGTCCAGCTCCTGGATGGTCATCCGCTCGCGGACGACCCGTTCCATCCGCAACAGGCCGATCCGGAACGCGTTCTGGATCAGTTCGCCATTGGCCCGGATGCGTCGATTCCCAAGGTGGTCGATGTCATCCTTGGGATGGAGCCCACGGTTGCACTCGATGAGGTGGCCGACGATGGCCGCGATGTCCTCGCGGGTGATCGTCCGTCCTTCGCGCGGCAGCTCGACGCCGAGGCGCGTGGTGACCGGGTCCAGCTTTTTGTTGAACTTGTACCGGCCGACCCGGCCGAGGTCGTAGCGGCGGAAGTTGAAGAAGAGGCTCTCCACCAACTGGCGGGCATTGTCGCCGGTGGGCGGATCGCCCGGCCGCAGCTTCTTGTAGACCTCGATGAGGGCCTCCGCCTGCGTGCGGGTCAGGTCCTTGTCGAGCGTTGCTGCGATGAACGGGTGCTCCGGGTCGATGTCGACCGCGGTGAACAGTGCGGCGATCTCGTCGTTCTGCTCATAGCCGACCGCACGAAGCAGGGTCGTCGCCGCGATCTTGCGCTTGCGGTCCACCTTGACCCACAGCTGGTCCAGCTTGTTGGTCTCGAACTCCAGCCAGGCACCGCGGTTCGGGATGACCTTGGCGCTGAACAGCATCCGGCCCGAGGCGGGGTCCTCGGTCTCGCTGTAGTAGACGCCTGGCGAACGGACCAGCTGGCTGACGACGACGCGCTCGGCGCCGTTGATGACAAAGGTGCCCTGATCGGTCATCCACGGGTAGTCACCCATGTAGACGCGCTGCCGCTGGATCTCGCCGGTCTCCTTGATGAGGAGTTCGACGTTGACGTAGAGCGGCTTGCTGAAGGTCAAGTCCTTCGTCCGACACTCCGCCTCGGAATACTTCGGCGCGCCGAACTCGTAGTCGAGGAACTGGAGCTCCATCACCTTGCCGGTGAAGTCCTTGATCGGGCTGATCTCGTCGAACAGTTCGCGCAATCCCTTTTCCACGAACCAGGCGAACGAGTCGAGCTGGAGTTCGATCAGGTTGGGGATCTCGAACTTCTCGTGACTGACGCCATCGATCTTCTTGTCGATGCGGGCGTACGAGATGCGACCCGAAGGCGTTCGGGCGCGTGTCGAAGTATCAGCAGACAGCATGAAGCACCACTCCTGGACGGAGGTAACAGGGGGGAAGAGAGGCCGCGCTCACAGAAGGAGTAGGATACCGCGATTCTCAGGCTTGTCAAACACCCCGCAACGTGCTAGGCGGGACGAGCGGAGCGGGCGACGCACGGGTGCGCCGCCCCAGCGCCCAGCTACTTGATCTCGACCTTGGCGCCCTGCTCCTCGAGCGCCGCCTTGATCTTGTCAGCCTCGGCCTTGGTCACGCCCTCCTTGACGGCCTTGGGCGACGCGTCGACGAGGTCCTTGGCCTCCTTGAGGCCAAGACCGGTCAGCTCGCGAACGACCTTGATGACCGGGATCTTGTTGGGACCGACCTCGGTAAGAACGGCGGTGAACTCGGTCTGCTCTTCGACCACGGCTGCCGTGGCCGCGCCGTCGCTACCACCGGCCGGGGCTGCCGCTGCCGCGGCCGGGGCCGCCGCGGTGACGCCATAGCGCTCCTCGAAACGCTTGATGAACTCGGACAGCTCGAGAACGGTCATCTTGTCGATCGCTTCGAGCAGATCGTCCTGGGTCAGGACTGCCATCGGTTGATCTCCTTGTGGGGTCTGTGTCTATCGGCTCTTGGTGAAGGTGGGTCGGGCGCCTGATCAGGCCTGGGCGTTGGCCTTCTGATCGGCGACCTGCTGCAGGGCGTAGCCCAGGTTCCGCAGTGGAGCGGCGAACAAGCCACCGAGCGTGCTGACCGGAGCCTGGATCGCGCCTGCCAGCCTGGCCAGCAGGACGTCGCGCGGCGGCAGGGCGGCGAGCAAGGTGACGTCGTCCGCACCGATGGCGCGACCGCCGATCACGCCGCCGGTGACCCGGACGATCCGGGCATACGGCCGAGTCGCGTCCAGGACTGCCTTGGCGGTCCCCGTTTCGTCGTTCCCGAACGCGATCGCGGTCGGGCCGGTCAGAAGCGAGCTGAGGGCGCTGCCGACCGAATCTTCGGCCGCGATGCGCATCAGGCGGTTCTTGACGATCCGGTAATTGACGTCCTGCTTGCGCAGGGCGCGCCGGATCTCCGCGAGTTCCTTCACCTTGAGGCCGCGGTACTCGGAAACGATCAGCGTCCGAGCGTTGGCGAGTTCCTCGCGCAGCTCGGCGATCGTCTCTCGTTTGGCCTC
>JANONZ010000113.1:0-6779 GCA_031421095.1 Thermomicrobiales bacterium | reverse complement strand
GTCCAGTCGCGCTCCGCGAGTTCTTCGGCGATCCAGGCCAGGGATGGGGTCGCCGTATCGATGGCGATCGCCTCGCGGGTGCGCGCGTCCGCCAGGATGTGGACGTTGGTCGCGATCGGCCCGACGACCCGGTGCAGGTGCTCGACCGCCATGGTTTGCTCCGCGAGCGGCCGCTCGACCGCTAGCTCGTGCCCTCCAGCCTGGACTTCATGCACTCGAAGGTCTGGCCGATCATCTTGTTGGCCGTGCCTTCGATGAGCCGCGCCCCAACACTCGCCAGCGTGCCCGCGATGTTGACGTCGGCGGACCAGTCCATGACCGTGCCGCCGTTCGCGCCGTCGGAGAGTCGCATGGATGCATCGGCGTCAACGGCACTCCCCGGGGCCTGGCCGTGCGCCTTGATCAGGGCCTCGTCCGGCGGCGTCAGCTTTGCGAACTCCATGTTCACGACGAACCTGGCGCTGATGAAGCCGATACCGACCTTGGCCGTGGCCTTGAAGTGCGTGTCGTCGATGACCTCGATCGACTCCACACCGGGGCCGCACTGGCCCACCTGGTTCGGGTCGATCACGAACGCCCAGACGCGGTCGCGGGGAGCGGCGATCTCGACAGAGCCCTCAAAATGCACAGGGATCCTCCAAAGGGTTAGGGACGGCTCGCTCAGCCGCCCATGGATCGCGTCGACGGATCCGCCGTCAGGAACGTCACGGGTTCCTTGATGAACCGGGTCCGGCAGCCGATGGAGCAGAACGCGTAGACCACGCCGTCGTGCTCCGCAAGGTGCCGAGCATGCGCGCGCTCCACGGTCATGCCGCAGACCGGGTCCAGCAGGACGATGTCGTCGACCACCGGTTCGTACGAGATGGCGTGCTGGATGGCGCCGGCAACGGTCGCGGGGCCCGGTGAGGCCACGAAATCCGCGCGTCCGCGGCGCACCTGGACCAGTTCGGCCAGGATGGACAGGGCGATCTCCTCGGCCGTCTCTGCGCCGATGTCCATGCCCGCGGGGGCGCGAAGGGCGGCGATCCGGTCGTCGCCCACGGTCGTCTCCTCGCGCAGCCACTCGCGCACGACGCCTGCCCTGGTCGGCGATGCGACCAGACCCACGTAGGACACCTCGCGTGTGAGCGCCAGACCCACGGCCTCCTCGTCCCAGATGCCCTGGCTGGCGACCACGACATACGGGGAAGCATCCGGATCCAGGCCGCGGATATCGGCGGACGCATGAACGCGATCCGCACCCGGAAAGGCGTCCGCCTCGACGATCGGGTCGATCACCGTGACCCGCCAGCCGGCGGCGGCGCCCAGGCGGGTGAGCGCACCGGCGATGGGCGTGGTCCCGACGACCCACAACTGCGGGACAGGCACATGCGGTTCCACGTAGATCTCCAGCGTGCCACCGGAGTGGCAGGTCATGACAAGCTCGATGACCCCGTCCGCCCGGCGACCCTCACCGGGACCGTCCCTGGACAGTCGGAGCAGGCGGGGCTGACCGTCGGCCAGTGCCCGGAGCGCTTCCCGGACGACGACGGGCTGGGCGCAGCTGCCACCGACCCAACCCTCGATCGTGCCGTCCGGATGGATGATCCCGCTCGCCCCGGGTCGGGCCGAGGTCGGCTTGCGGACGGCCACGACCGTGGCGACCACGAACTGCCGGTCCTCGGCCTGAAGTTCGGCGGCCCGAGCGAAGGTCGATCGGCTCATGGCCAACGGGGCCTCAGCTGATGCCGTTCTCATGGAGGATGGCCCAGACCTTCTGGGGCGTGATCGGGATATCGATGTTGCGCACGCCGAGGTGCCACAGGGCATCCACGACGGCATTGGCGATGGCCGGCGGAGCGCCGACCGTGGCCGATTCGCCCACGCCCTTTGCGCCCAGGGGATGATGGGGAGATGGCGTGATCGTCTTGCCCGTCTCCCAGGCAGGCGTCTCCATCGCCGTCGGGACGAGGTAGTCCATGAACGTGCCGGCCAGGTTGTTACCCAGCTCGTCATAGGTGATCTGTTCGTACAGCGACGGGGCCAGACCCATGGTCAGGCCACCGTGGATCTGTCCGTCGACGATCATCGGGTTGATGATGTTGCCGCAGTCGTCGACCGCGACGAACCGGCGGACGTTCACCTTGCCCGTCCCCTTGTCGATATCGACGACACAGATGTAGCTGCCGAATGGGAAGGTCAGGTTGGGCGGATCGTAGTAATCGACCGCCTCGAGCCCGGCCTCCATCCCGGCCGGATGGTTGGTATACGCCGCGAAGGCGATCTCCTGGATCGTCTTGAAGCGGTCCGGCGAACCCTTGACGCTGAACTTGCCCGGCTCCCACTCGAGGTCGTCCTCGTTGGCCTCCAGCAGGTGAGCGGCCAGCTTGCGGGCCTTGGCCTGGATCTTGCGGGCGGCCATCGCGGCGGCGGCGCCGGCGACGGGCGTGGAACGCGAGGCATAGGTGCCCAGGCCGTAGGGCGCGGTGTCCGTGTCGCCGTACTCGATCTTGATGTCCCCGACCGGGAAGCCCAGCTCCTCGGCGATGATCTGGGCGAACGTGGTCTCATGGCCCTGGCCCTGGGTCTGGACGCCGATGCGAGCCAGCACCTTGCCGGTCGGATGGACACGGATCTCGCAGCTGTCGAACATCTTGATGCCGATGATGTCGAAATCCTTCGACGGCCCCGCGCCCACGATCTCCGTGAAGCTGCTGATGCCGATGCCCATCAACTCGCCGCGCTCGCGCTTCTCGAGCTGCTCCTTGCGCAGCCCGGCGTAGTCGATCATGTCCATCGCCTTCTGGAGTGCGGGGGCGTAGTCGCCCGAGTCGTACTCCCAGCCGGTCGGTGTCTTGTACGGGAACTGGTCCTTGCGGATGAAGTTCTCCATCCGCAGCTGGGCCGGGTCCTTGCCGATGTCGTGGGCCAGGATGTCGACCATCCGCTCGATGGCGTGGACCGCCTCCGTGACTCGGAATGAGCAGCGATAGGCGACGCCGCCGGGCGGCTTGTTCGTGTAGACGCCATCGACCTCGACGAACGCATTCGGGAAGTCGTACGAGCCGGTGATGACGTTGAACAGGCCGGCCGGGAACTTGGACGGGTCCGCGGCGGCGTCCGTGTAGCCATGGTCCGCGATCGTCTTGACCTTCAGGCCGGTGATCTTGCCTTCCTTCGTGGCCGACATCTCGGCATGGATGTGATAGTCGCGGGCGAACGAGTCGGCCTGGAGGTTTTCCGACCGATCCTCGATCCACTTCACCGGCTTGCCGACCGTCAGCGAGGCGACGACCGCCAGGACGTAGCCCGGGTAGACCGGCACCTTGCCACCGAAACCGCCACCGATGTCGTGGGTCTTGACCCGGATGTTCTGCTCCGGCAGGCCGCTGACGAGGGCGAGTACGGTGCGGATGGCGTGCGGCGCCTGGCTGGTCATGTGGAGGGTCAGCTGGCCCCGGACGGCGTCCCAGTCCGCGATGCAGCCGCACGTCTCGATCGAGGCGACGTGGATGCGGGGGATGTAGATGTCCTGGGAGACGGTCACCTCGGCGGCGGCGAGGGCGGCGTCCGCTGCGGCTTCGTCCCCGGACTCCCAGTGCCAGATCCGATTGGTCTGCTTATCCGGGCCACGATCCGGACGAAGGACCGCGGCACCGTCTTCGAGCGCCTTGAACGGATCCACGATGACCGGCAGTGGCTCGTAGTCCACGAGCACGGCGGCGGCCCCGTCCGCAGCGATGTAGCGGGTCGTCGCCACGACCGCGGCGACCTCCTGTGACTGGTACATGACGGTGTCCGTGGGGAGCACCATCTGCTTGTCGCCGGCCAGGGTCGGCATCCAGTGGAGGCCGGCCTTCTCGAGGTCCGCGCCGGTGATGACGGCCAGGACTCCCGGGATCTTGAGCGCCTCGCTGGCATCGATGCCCTTGATCTTCGCGTGGGCGTACGGGCTGCGGACGATATCCATCCAGAGCATGCCCTTCAGGACAACGTCATCGATGTATTCGCCGGCCCCGCGGATAAAGCGCGGGTCCTCCTTGCGCTTGACCGAGTGGCCCATGCCACCGATCTCCGGACTGGTGCGGAGCTCTGCTTCTGTCGTCATGTCGTGCTTCTCCTCAGCCAGCCGCAGCGGGTTGGGCCGAAACGGCCTGACCGTCGACCGTCTCGGCGGCGGCGATGGGAGCGGACTCCGCGGCCGACAGGCTGCCGGCGGCCTGCTGGATGGCCTTGACGATGTTCACGTACCCGGTGCAGCGACACAGGTTTCCGCTGATCCCCTCGCGGATCTCGTGCTCGGACGGATCCGGGTTGTCCGCCAGGAGCCAGGCCGCCTGCATGATCATGCCCGGGGTGCAGAAGCCGCATTGCAGGCCGTGCTGGTCCCAGAAGGCCTGCTGGAGGGGGTGCAGGGTCGCTCCGTCGGCCATCCCCTCGATCGTCTTGATCTCGCGACCGTCCGCCTGGACCGCAAACATGGTGCACGACTTGGCGCTCGTGCCATCGACGTGGATCGTGCAGGCGCCGCAATTGCTCGTATCGCAGCCGATATGTGTGCCGGTCAGCTCGAAGACGTCGCGCAGCAGGTGGACGAGCAGGAGGCGCGGCTCGACATCGGCCTCGCGGACCGTCCCGTTGACGGTGAGCGAGATGTGCTGGGTGGTCATCGTGTCCTGGCCTCCTACGCGTTCGCGAGGGCGCGCTCGACCGCCAGCCGGAGCGACCGCATGGTCAGCTCCGCGGCCATCGCCCGCTTGTATTCGACAGGACCGCGGACATCGCCCGCCGGTCGGCTCTGGGCTGCGGCCGCGTCGGCGGCCCGTCGGAACACCTCCTCCGATGGCGCGTTGCCCGCCAGAACGGCCTCGGCGTCCGTCGCCGCGAAGGGCGTCTCGGCCACGCCCGTGAGGCCGATCCCCGCGCTGCCGATGACGCCGTCCGGCCCCAGGCGGACCACGCTGGCGACACCGACGGTCGCGAAGTCGCCGACCTTGCGTTCCAGCTTGACGTAGGCGCCACCAGAGCCGCGCGGCCTGCGCGGGATCCGGACTTCGGTCAGGACCTCGGTCGGCTCGATGGCCGTCTGGAACGTATCGAGGAAGAAGTCGCGGGCCGCGATCGTCCGCTCCCCGGACTGGCTGCGGCAGACGATCGTGGCAGTGGTCGCCAGCAGGACGGCCGGCCAGTCGGAGGCTGGATCGGCGTGGGCGACGGAGCCGCCGATCGTGCCCCAGTTGCGGACCTGAGGATCGCCGATGACGCCCGTCACGTCATGGAGGAGCGGGTAGCCGTTGCGGACCACCTCCGCTTCGTGGATCTGGCGGTGCGTCGTCCGCGCCCCGATGCGCAGGTAGTCATCGGTCTCGCCGATGCCGTCCAGGCCGGTGACGTCGCGCAGGTCGACCAGGAGTGCGGGCTGCGCAAGCCGAAGCTTGATCAGCGGGATCAGGCTGTAGCCGCCCGACAGGAGCTTCGCCTCGCCTTCGCGTTCCTGCAGGATCCGTAACGTCTCCGCCAGGTCCGCGGGCCGGACGTAATCGAAGTGACCGGGGATCATCGCGCTGGGGCCCTCCTCCCGCTCAAGGCGGGGCGATGTCGGCCCATCCGGCCCGGATGGGCGCAGAGCAGTGGCGACGACACCGGGCCGCGGTCCTTGGTCTGATCCTCGCCAGGGCCGGGGTCCGAACGATGCGATGAAGTTACGAGATAGTATCGGACCGTCGTCGTTCACAAGTCAACGTCCATCGGAGCGAACGACGGTTTACCCGTCCGGACTCCAGGTGACGATGCCGGTGTCGAAGGGAGCGCGATCCCGGATGGTCCAGCCGGCGGCATCGCCCTCGCCATCGCGTATGGCCAGCTCGTCCAGCGCCGCCTGGAAGCGCGCCTCCTTCGGTCCGGCGACGTCGATCCACAATTGACGGCGGACGAAGCCCTCCAGCGCGTCGCGGGTATCGAATCGCCGCGCCTCGCCGGTGATCCGGTGGACCGATACAACACGTCCGCGCGCCGCCAGCAGATCGATGAAGTCGGGCAGTGCCGGCAGGGAGAGTCGCGCCTCGCCGTGAACCAGCGGCCAGAAGGGATCGGCCGCAGACGCCGGCATCCGGTCCATCAACACGGCGACGCAGAGCCGCCGAGCCGTGCCCTCGAGGGCGTCCAGAAACGGCCCGATCGCCTCGACGTCATACCCGACATGAGCGATGAGCGCGACGTCTACCGAGAACTGGGCAAGCCCCGAAGGATCGGCCGGAGGCCAGCGCGCCTCCATCGTCTGGACGTTTTCGATGGCGTAGTCCTCGGCGATCTCGCGCAGACCTTCCAGCATGGATGCCGAGGCGTCGAGAGCGACGACGGTGCCGCCCGACGGGTCCAGCTCACGCGCCAGCGGCAACGCGAACCGGCCGGCGCCGGCACCCACGTCCAGCCAGGTCTCGCCGGACCGATGGAGGTCGAGAAGGACGGAAAGGACGGGATCGTTCGTGCGGGTCGGGTCCGCCCGGAAGAGCGAGTGGACCGGCGCATAGAAGTCCTGTCCGTCGGGCACCTCGCGGATGCGTTCCACCTGCTCGCGATCTGCCCGCACGCGAGCCCCCCAGGCCTCCTCCACGAGTCGCGCCAGGTCGGCGGGCGTATCGAGATCCGGGTTGGCGCCGGCGACCGGCACCTCCATCACGAGCTCGGGATGGGCGGCGAGCACCGGCCCCAGCCCCCGGTCCCCGGTCGCCTCGCCGATGAGCGGGAAGGCTGGGCGGCGCACGAGGACGGGGTTGCGGCCGCGATCGTCGCTGTAGGCA